>JAGBUH010000253.1 GCA_017630915.1 Clostridia bacterium | reverse complement strand
GAGGTTTTGGTTTATTCCAACGCTCAAAGAAATGAAATTGACCTTGACGAATTTGTTGATGACGTTTATAATGCTACGACCATAACCGATGAACAGATTTTGAGCAACCGTCAAGAAATGTCTGCGGGCAAGAAGTTTGATGCATCTTTGGGTAGCGCAATTGTTTCGAAAAAACGTCCTTATACCGTCGCATGCGGCGAATATGACTGGCGTTCGGGTCCGAGTGATACGCTACTAACCGACAATTTCGGCGTGGGCTCACCGATGGAACTCGAACAATGGGTTGGCTTTGATGCTGCAAACCCTGTTCAAATCACCGTCGATTTGGGCGAAGTCAGAAATGACATTTACGGCTTTGCGGTGCATTGTTACAACCGCCCCGTTTCAGATATCATACTTCCGAGATATATCGCGGTAGAAGTCAGCCAAAACGGTGAGGATTTCTATACGGTAGGTCTTTCGTATGCGACTACGGAATCGCAAGAAAACTACGGATTCCGTGTTATGATAAACGATGTTCTTTCTGCAAGATATGTTCGTTTCTCACTGCCTAAGGGGAACGACAGTTATTGGATTGAAGAAGTACAAGTTTTGGGTAATGTTACTATCATCGAACCTGTTTTGAATATGTACGGCGAGTTTGATTTCGTTACGACTGACGAACCGTCGTATTGGGAAGACGCACCTGAAAACAGCGATACTATCAATCTGATTTCGGGTCTTCCTCAACAAATCGTTTCGAATAACTTTATGGATTTTGAAACTGCTTCAAAGAATAATGCACCGGAGGAAACAAAACTTCTTACTGACGGAGTAACAACTTCAAATACCAACTGTTATAACGGATATTGGTGTCAATTCTACCGTGGCGACCACAGAAGCATTTTCTATGATTTTGGTAACATTTCTGCGGTTGAATCCTTTAAAGTGAGAATTCTTGATGATTCGAGCATGGGTATCTTTGTTCCCACTATGGTTAGATTGGCGCTTTCTGAAAACGGAACCGATTGGTACGTTGCAAAAGAAGCAGTGCCCAAAGCTAACGGCACAAAATCTGTTGTTGTGGTTGACGAAACTCTTGATAAAACCTATCGCGCACGTTATGCGATGATTTATTTTGATGTTGAAGTTCACGTGTTTATTGATGAAATAAGCATTTCGGGCAAAAAGAATATTGAAGATGCATCCGAACTCACATCGTTGCAAAAATATAATATAGACTATATTTTTGATGATGAATATATTGGCGAATACTGCGCACCGAATGAAGAAATTTTGGGCGGCGCAAACGATGTATGCTTGATTTATCATAATATAATCAATGCAAATCAAGATTATTTCTTGCCTTACGTTGGATATCTAAATCAAAACGGTGAAATTCTTGACACGTTGTTCGATGCATATCTATTCCTGCCGTCTACCGCCGCGCTTCCCAGTGGCGGCACACCTCACGGAACTAACTATGCGTCTGATTGGAACGATTTGTTCAACAGAATGTTCACAAGCGGTGTGAACTTTGATGCACTCAACAGAACTGCTCAAACGGTTAAAAACACTCTCAATATGCCCGACTATAAGTTGAAAGTGTTCGTAGCAATTCCGCACATGGATCCGACACTTGCCTACTTTGGTGATATTGATTTGGACGGTAAAAACGACAGCTTGACCACCGTCGAGGGCAGAGTATATGTCGCTAGAAAATATGCTGAACGTGTAATTAACAAGTTTAATGCAATGGGTTACAAAAACCTCGAACTTTGCGGATTCTATTGGTTCCACGAAACCATTAGAGGTGAGGATATTGACACTGCAATAGCGGTTAATAAGATGTTCGATGAATTAAATTACGATAACTTCTGGATTCCTTATTTCAATGCTTCAAGTTATGCAAACTGGGAAGGTTTGGGATTCGACACGGGTTGTTTGCAACCCAATTATGCATTCTCTCTTGAAGTTGATGAGTCTCGTCTTAAATATGCTTCCGATATGGCAAAGAGATACGGAATGAGCTTGGAAATCGAAATTGACGAGTCCGCTTTCAGCGATCGCAGATACTTCAACAAATATATGGATTATCTTAGCGGCGGTGTGAAATACGGATATATGAATGACTGTATTCATATGTATTATCAAGGTGGTTCGTCGTTTATCAATGCGTATAGGTCAAGTGATGATAGAATAAGACTTATATATGACTACACATATCAATTTATCAAGGGCACGTTGAATGTGACGCCTAATACGGTCGGCGTGATTGAAACCGCGACATATACCGATACGGCTATTCACGGAACTCTTAACACTTTCTCGGACTCGACGAAACTCTATCAAGTCGCGTTCTCTCCCGAACACGGTAGTGTTACCATTGCCGAAAACGGTGAATTTGTGTATTATCCTAACAAAGGATTCTCGGGCACGGATACATTCTCTTACAGAATCAGTAACCATTTGGGTTGGTCCGAAGAATGTACTGTCACCGTAACTGTTGAAAAATGAACAAATTTAAGTTGTGTTTATCTCTATTTGGAACGTTCTTTAAAATAGGTGCGTTCACCATCGGCGGCGGCTATGCAATGCTGCCGCTGATACAACGCGAGGTTGCCGAAAAAAGAAAGTGGATTGAAGAATCCACTATGCTCGATATCGTTGCTATCGCCGAATCCACCCCCGGACCTATTGCTATCAATACCGCTACTTTCGTCGGTACACGCGCGGCAGGTTTTTGGGGCGCGTTTGCTTCCACCTTGGGCACGGTAATGCCATCGTTTATTATCATAACCTGTCTTTCTTTTGTTTTAGAAAGCGCGCTTGAATTTGAAGTTGTGCGATTTGCATTCAATGGCATTCGCGCAGGTGTAATAGCGTTGATTGTCAAGGCACTTTGGGGTATGGCAAAGCAATGTCCTAAGAATATGTTCTCGGCGATTTTGGCGGTGGGTGCATTTTCAGTTGATTTGTTAACGAAGGTTAATGTGCTTTTCGTCATAATCGGCGGTGCGCTTATCGGTCTTTCCGTAGCACTTATCTCGAAGGGAAGAGGTGACGGGAAATGATATATCTAAAACTCTTTCTTACCTTTTTGAAGATTGGTGCTTTCACTTTTGGTGGAGGATACGCGATGCTTCCGCTTATTCAGTATGAAGTTCTTGCGAACGATTGGATGGGCGAGGAGCAACTGCTTAACTTCATCGCGGTGGCGGAATCCACCCCCGGCCCAGTTGCTATCAATATGGCGACGTATATCGGAGTTCAAACCGGCGGCTTGTTTGGCGCGGTTTGCGCCACTCTCGGTGTTGTTTTACCGTCTTTTGTGATAATCATGCTTGTTGCACGATTTTACGCAAAATATAAAAACAGCTTTATTGTAAAAAACTGTCTTACGGGACTTCGCCCTGTTGTAATAGGACTTATTGCATCTGCAATTATTACACTGGGCTATGGCGTGTTTTTCCCGATAGGAATATCTCTATCCGCTTTTGGTTTTCAATTTTTTAGTTCCGTTGTTATCTTTGGTATAGTGGTTGTTCTTGCTTTTAAAAAGGTCAACCCGATTTATCTAATTCTTGGCTCGGCAACACTCGGCATTGTAACAGGGTATGCCGAAAAATTGCTTTTTTCTTAAATATTCTAAATTTGATGGAGGGAAGAATTCATGAAGAGAGTTTTAGCGTTTATTCTCATGGCAACAATGTTGTTATCGGTATTTATGAGTTTCAATCTTACCGCATTAGCTGATTTTCCCGACAAAGCTGATATGGGCGGTTATGAAAACCTTTGTTTAACGTATACTTGGAACCCGTCACGAAACGATAACGGCCGTCAAACCGTTACCGACTTGATGCCGTATGTTGCCTACCACGATGCAAATAACAATATGGTTGATTTCTTTTTTGACAGTTATCTTTTCTTGCCTTGTGTTGCCAATGGTGTTACAGGCGCGAGGCTTCATTATGATACTGCAAACCCCACCAAGGCATTGGACTGGATCGCTTATGTTGAAGATACCTTTAATAAGGGAACCAACGTTGATGCTCTGAATGAAGCATTCGGAAAGGCAAAGAATGCACTTAATGCGCCCGATAAGAAGGCCGGCGTGTTCTTTACTATTTTGTATCCTGCCGCTAATGCCGGTGCAAACTTTGGTAATTTGGGTGGCAAACAACTCAATTTATCCAGACTTGAAGACCGCAAATATGCAATCAAGTGGATGATTGACGAACAACTTCGTTTATATAACGAAAGAGGTTACGATAACCTTGAACTTGTCGGTTTTTATTGGCTTGAAGAATATTTATATGGCAACAAAGAAACCTCTGAGGATAAGGTGCTGTTCAAATATGCATCCGATTATCTTCACTCATTGGGATTGAAGTTTATTTGGATTCCTTGGTTTAAAGCAAACGGATTTGATATTTGGAAAGAACTTGGATTTGATGCCGTTTGTATGCAACCCAATATGTATTGGCAAACCCAGGCAGAGAAGGATAGAGTGCAGATTTGCAACCAACTTTGCAATCAATATGGAATGGGCGTAGAAATAGAAATCGACGGCCGCGGAATTTCCAATGGTGAATTTTTCAACCGTTATCTTGATTATTTAGAGGGCTGTATGCAGTCGGGTGCTATGAATTCAATCAAGATGTATTATCAAGACGGTAAGCCGGGAATTTATCAAAGAGGATATTATACGACCGAAAAATATGCTCGCGCAGTTTATGATTTGACCTATAAATATGCAAAGGGAACACTTACAAAAGATGATATTGCGGCATATCGCAGCGATACCTTTAAGTTGCCCGAAAACGTCGAATGGGTATCTATTGGAAAGAGTTATACTGCAACCCAAGCTTATGCCGATGGTTCCGGAGCAGAATACCAACAAATCGATGGAAAAGAACTTACCGACGGTGTTATAGCCAACTCCGAACTTGGTACCGAATGGCACGGCTTTCATAAAACTTTGAAAGATTCTGACGGTAGAATGAGCATTACTATCGATTTAGGTGAAGTAAGAAACGATTTAACCCATTTCTTGGCTCAGTTCAGTCATATTGAAAAGTATGGCATTGATGACCCTGCGGATGACGTAACAATATACGTTTCTGAGGATGGCGAAAATTTCCGCAAACTCGCTCAACCTTCGTTGCAATATGTAGATGTCATCTCATATATTCATATCGTTACTGCACCGACAACGGCGCGTTATGTTAAGTATTCGTTTATCAATTCAAATGCTAACTTTGTCTTTTGTGGCGAAGCAATGGTGGGCGTTACAAAAGCAGTTGTCGACAATAATGATAACAACGAAAGTAATGACGATTCTGTTACTGATAGTAATACCGATGAAATTCAAAACGATACGTCGGCTGACGCATCAATTGGTGATGCCGATGACACTAATGTCGAAACTTCGGTAACGATTGTTGAAAAAGGAAACAATTCTTGGCTCGTTTGGAGTGTTATCGGTGTAGTTGTTGTTTTAACTGTTGCTGTTGTTGCAATAATTAAAAAGAAGAAAAAATAATCGGAGAATATAATGGAATTAGTTGCCACCTGTCTTTTCGGACTTGAAGGTTTGCTTGGCGAGGAGATTGATTCATTAGGCTATAAACGAATCGAAACAATCGACGGTAGAGTTACGTTCGAAGCTCCAAAAGAGGGGATTGCAAGATGCAATTTGCATCTTCGAACCGCTGAAAGAGTTTTTATCAAGGTTGGTTCATTTAAAGCATATACATTTAATGACTTGTTCGAAGGCACGAAAGCACTTGCTTGGAGTGATTATATCGGCAGGGAAGATATGTTTCCTGTCAAAGGACACTCTATAAGAAGTAAACTCTTTTCGATTCCTGATTGCCAAAAAATCATAAAAAAAGCAATCGTAACATCTTTATCGGAAAAATACAAAATGCGTATTTTTCCCGAAACAGGTGTCAAATATCAAATAGAATTCTTTCTTCTTAATGATGTTGTTACATTGATGATTGATACCTCGGGTGTCGCACTTCATAAACGTGGGTACCGTGCTCAATCGCTTGCTGCGCCCTTGCGTGAAACCCTCGCTTGCTCAATGGTTAAACTTTCGCGTATGCGCGATAATGTTATCATCTGTGATCCTCTTTGCGGAAGTGGAACAATCGCTATCGAAGCGGCTATGCTTGCCTGCAATATCGCTCCCGGTTTAAAACGTTCGTTTATTTCCGAATCGTTTCCTTTTATCGATAAAAACGTGTGGATTGATGAAAGGGAAAAGGCGAAAAACGCGATATGCGAACCTATAACAAAGATTTTCGCTTCGGATATTGATGAAGAAGCAATAAAATTAGCAAAAGAAAACGCAAGAAAAGCAGGCGTGTTACATTGTATTGATTTTTCGGTTTCCGATGCGCGCGATTTTAAATCGCCTATCCCCGATGCACGCGGTACGATTGTAACAAATCCGCCCTATGGTGAAAGATTGGGTGATTTGGAAGAAGCAAGAGCGCTTTACAAGTCACTCGGTAAATGCTTCGAAGCGAATATACCGTCATGGCAGATGTATATTATTACATCGGATGAAATGTTTGAACGTCATTTCGGTCGCAGAAGCGATAAAAAACGCGTTCTTTATAACGGAATGATAAAATGTAATCTTTATCAGTTTTTCAAACCGCGTAAAAAGTAAATAAGATATTGCAATTTTGAAATATATGGTATATAATTGTCAAAGTTGTTTATATGATAAGTAATCAAATGGAGGTAATACAATGAAACTTAAACCCCTTTCCGACCGTGTTGTTGTTAAAATGGTCGAAGCAGAAGAAACAACCAAAAGCGGTATCATTTTGACCGGCGCCGCAAAAGAAAAGCCCCAAATCGCCCAAGTTGTCGAAGTAGGCCCCGGCGGACTTGTTGACGGCAAAGAAGTAGTAATGACTGTTAAAGTCGGCGATAAGGTTATAACAAGCAAGTATTCGGGTACTGAAATTAAACTTGACGGCGAAGAATATATTATCGTTCGTCAAAGCGATATTCTTGCAATTGTAGAGTAATATTCGGAGGTAATCAATTATGGCAAAAGATATTAGAAACGGTATTGAAGCACGCGAAGCTCTTATGAGAGGTATTGATAAACTTGCAGATACCGTTAAAATAACCCTCGGCCCCAAGGGCAGAAACGTTGTTCTCGATAAAAAGTTCGGCGCACCACTTATCACCAACGATGGTGTTACTATCGCGAAAGAAATCGAACTTGATGACGCTTTTGAAAATATGGGAGCTTCTCTCGTAAGAGAAGTTTCCACCAAAACAAATGATGCGGCAGGCGACGGCACTACCACCGCAACTCTTCTTGCACAAGCGATTATTCGCGAAGGTATGAAGAACGTAGCGGCTGGTGCAAACCCCATGGTCGTTAAAAAGGGTATTGCAAAGGCTGTTGATACAGCGGTCGAATCCTTGAAGGCCTCTGCTAAAAAGGTAAATGGCAGCGCGGATATCGCACGTGTAGGTACCGTTTCCGCAGGCGACGAAGTTATCGGTACTCTTATCGCTGACGCTATGGAAAAGGTTACCGCTGACGGTGTTATCACTGTTGAAGAAAGCAAGACCGCAGAAACTTCGTGCGAAGTAGTGGAAGGTATGCAATTCGACCGTGGTTATATTACTCCTTACATGGTTACCGATACAGATAAAATGGAAGCGGTTATCGACGATGCTTCTATCCTTATCACCGACAAAAAGATTTCCAACGTTCAAGAAATTCTTCCCGTTCTTGAACAGGTTGTTCAAAACGGCATGAAACTCGTTATTATCGCTGAAGACGTTGAGGGCGAAGCACTTTCAACCCTTATTGTTAACAAACTTCGCGGTACTTTCACTTGCGTTGCAGTTAAGGCACCCGGTTTCGGCGACAGACGTAAGGATATGCTCAAAGATATCGCAATCCTTACCGGCGGTGAAGTTATCTCCTCTGAACTCGGCCTTGAACTCAAAGAAGCGACCATCGCGCAACTCGGCCGTGCGCGTCAGGTTAAAATCAATAAAGAAAACACCATCATCGTTGGCGGTGCAGGTGACGTGGGCGAAATTAAGAACCGTATCGCTCAAATCAAAGCTTCTCTCGAAGTTTCGACAAGCGAATTTGATAAAGAAAAGCTTCACGAACGTCTTGCTAAACTTTCGGGTGGTGTAGCGGTTATCAAAGTTGGTGCGGCTACCGAAACCGAAATGAAGGAAAAGAAACTCCGTATTGAAGATGCTCTCAACGCTACCAAAGCGGCGGTTGAAGAAGGCATTGTAGCAGGCGGCGGTGTTGCACTTTGCGACTGTATTCCTGCTGTAAGCGCGCTTGTAGAAACTGTTGAAGGCGACGAAAAGACCGGCGTTAAGATTGTTCTTCGTGCACTTGAAGAACCTGTACGTCAAATCGCTGAAAATGCAGGTTTCGAAGGTTCAGTAATCGTTCAACGTGTTAAGAGCGAACCCAAGGGTGTCGGCTTTGATGCTTATAACGAAGCATTTGTTGATATGATCGACAGCGGTATCGTAGATCCTACCAAGGTTACAAGAAGCGCACTTCAAAACGCTGCAAGCGTTGCTTCTATGGTTCTCACCACCGAAGCACTTGTTGCAGACAAGAAAGAAGATCCCGCAACAGCGGCAGCCAACGCAGCGGCAATGGCAGGCGGCATGGGCGGCGGAATGTATTGATGAAAATCTAACAAAAAGCAGATGTCTTAATGAAGACATCTGCTTTTATTGTTCTCGACCAACCTGCATAAGACACATGAAAAATACTCCGAGAACTCCACCTGTTAAAAGACCCAATAAAAATATAAACATATAAAACACTCCTTGTTAAGTATTATTTCAAAAAAATACTATAATATGTATAAGAATAAAAAACGCGGTAAAATTTACCGCGTTTTTGTGTTCTGATGAAGTGATGAAGTGCTTTATCTATCAAAATTAAATTTATAAAATCCGTCGTAAAAGACTTGTTCTAACCAAAGGAACGACCACTTTGTCCAACGTGCAACATAAGGAATATTATATGCACGCGATGCCCAGTCTGGTGCAGTTTCTGCCGTAGCGCGCGATAAACCATGATCGCCCATAGGGAAGATGTGAAGTTCACAGTTGATACCCTTGTCGGTAAGCGCACGCGCAAACGCAAGCGAGTTGGCAACAGGTACGGAAGTGTCCTTGGCAGTATGCCAAATGAAGCAGGGACAGGTTCGCTCGTCAACATTTTCATCAAGGTTGCCCATGTGGTTCAATTCTTCGCTTCTTTCTTCGCCTAAAAGGTTGTTAAACGAAACAACATGTGAAGGAACATTTTGGGTAATAACAGGATAGCCCAACAACGCTGCATTGGGTTTGCAGAGTTCGTTGTCAATGCCGAGCTTTTCGCTTACTTCTTTTCTGTGCCATTGTGTTGCGATAAAACCTGCAAGGTGACCGCCTGCCGAAAAGCCTACAACTGCTATTTTGTCGGGGTCTATACAATATTGTTCGGAATTCATACGTACGTGTGCAATAGCAGCGGCAGCATCGTAAAGCGGATTCGCAACCTTGGCTTTGTCACCTGTAATATAACGGAGAATGAAGCAGTTATATCCTTCTGCGAAATATGCGCTTGCAATGGGTTCGGCTTCTCTGTCGGAGGTGTATTTGTATCCGCCGCCAGGGAAAACAATCATAGCAGGACGTTTACCTTTTGTAATCTCAGGCGAAACTTGGTGTGTCATAAGTTCAAGTATAACAGTTGTAGCGCCGTCATAAATTTCATTTTGATGAAGTTGTATTTTTTCCATTTTTTATTCTCCTTATATAGCATACAGAAAAAAATGATATGATGATGAACGATATATAAATAAAAATATCGCCGATTTTTGTGTATAAAGAAACTCTTTCTATTGCGTGTACAATGTCTGTCGCAGTGTCAATAGTAAGTGGTTCGGTTTTGTTTGTGATTTGACCGCGTTCATCAATAATAGCCGAAACACCTGTGTTAGCGGCACGAAGAACATAGCGTCTGTTTTCGATAGCGCGTAGTTGCGCGTGTCTTAAATGGGTATAAATTCCTGCGCTGTCGTTGAACCAACTGTCGTTTGTTACAATAGCAATCATTTCTGCACCGTTATCGACACCTTCACGTGCGAATGGCGGGAAAATGGAATCAAAACAAACTAATGGGGCAATTTTGCCGTATTCGGTATCAAGAACAATCGGTTCAGTACCTTCTGTCAATGTGCTTGAACTATTGCTGAACTCGGCAACGAACGGAACAAGTTTCCCGATAGTATCAACGAATGGAATAAACTCCCCAAAAGGGACAAGGTGACGTTTGTCATAGTGTTCTGACAAAGTTCCGTCGGGGTAAACTGCAATGACGGAATTGTAGTTGGATTGACGCGTCTTATCGTAGTAATGAACACCGCATACGACCGTGACATCGTATGTATGCGTTATATCCGTTAACGCTTCGTGAATTTTACCGTTTGGCGTGAAGTATTGAGGTATCGCACTTTCGGGTAAAACTATAATATTGGCACCCTTTTTAGCCGCATCTTCCGTCATATTTATATAACGGTTAAATATTAAATCTGCATTGCCACTTTGCCATTTTTCATTAGATAGTATATTGCCTTGTATCGCCGAAACCGTAATAGGCTCGGATTTTGTGATGGGGATATACCATAACACAAGACCGCAAATCAAGTTAATTCCCATAACGGCGCCCCCGATAATGGCGAATACGCTTCTACGTTCAGATATCGCAAGGGCAAATGCATAGCAACCTGCGGCTGTAATAAATGTTATAAAGTATTTACCGAATAGGGAAGCGGTTTGTATATAGGGTAGAAAACCCGTCATAGAAACGGCTGTTGAGCCCCAAGGAAATGCAAGAGTACCTAACGTGAGAATCCATTCGCCTATTACCCAAATCGAAGCGTAACATATAATGTCCCAACCTTTTCCACACGATACGCGAGATATAAGCATTAAAGCCGATTCCACTACTGCGTGCAAAAGCGGAATTGCGACACATGAGCATATAAGCACAAGCACCGCTTGGGGTTTGGTAAATCCAAAACGTTCGTAAGGGTATATTTCCGAAAGAAAAAGATAAAGGGGAAAATAAAATCCTAAAAAATAATAGAAGAACGGTTTGAAAACTCTATTGTGTTCACTTTTTTGCTTGATTGCAATATAAAATTGAAATACCAAAGACAAAAAAGTTAAAACAAACAAATTCTCAAAAAAGTATGGAAGAGAAGCTAAAACGCCTAATAATAGTGATAACAGACGAGAAGTTCGTTTATTTATTACGGCGCGGTCAAATGCCGCGCCGAATAATACTAAATGTTTTTTCAAAACTTGCTAACCATATCTCTAACCGCTTCGGTAGCAACCTTAAATGCTTCGAACGGTGTTTCGAAAGAATATACGTGGTGAATGTCGTCGAGTTTAGAAAGGCTTGACAAACCGGTGAAGTTCATCAAATGGGGTTCCATAGTGATGATAACGTCGCCGTCTCTGTCGTTGTTGATTGCTTTAAGAGTTTCTTCAAGACAAGCAACACCTTTGCCGGGAGGCACGATAGCACCGCTTTCGTCAGCATCTTTGATATGGAAATAGTGGATATAATCCTTCAAAAGAGGATAACCCTTCGATGCATCTTCGAAACAGAAAGCAAAGTTTCCGGGGTCTAAAACGGCTTTCAACCTGCCACCGAAATATTGCATGAGTTCGAGTTCGCGTTCGGGAGAACAACCGAAGATATCTTTTTCATTCTCGTGACAGAGAATAAAGCCACGTGCGTCAGCCATGTCAAGTAATTCGCCTACGTATTTGAACGCGATTTTCTTGAATTCACAGTCGCACATACCGTCTGCGGGGTAAAAACTGAACATTCTAAGAACCTTGCAACCGAGCATATCGCCGATGTCCATAATGCGAGTGAGCAGTTTCTTGTGCGCTTCAAAATCGCCGTCAACATTGATTTTACCGATAGGAGTACCGAGCGCAGAGATTTTGATATTGTTGCTTTCGAGTTTGTTTTTAACAACCAAAACTTCTTCGTCGGTAAGTTCGATAAAACTCTTTCCATCAACACCGCGAAGTTCAATGTAACCGATGTTTAATGCTTTTAAGCCCTCGATTTGTTTGTCAAAATTAGAATCGATTTCATCTGCAAATGCAGAAAAAACAAAGTTTGCCATAATTATTCCTCCAATAAATTATTTACGCCAACTGCTTGGCCTTCTATGAAATAGCCGCTATATGTCCTGCCGGTAGTAAAGGTGTAAATTGACATATCTCCGTGAACATATTCGCCTTTTTCGTCTCGTATAAAGTTGCCTTCGCTATCGACTGTACGTGTATCCATCTTATTGTTGCGGAAAGTGCCGTTATATCTTTCGCCGTTAGACCAGATATATAACCCTCTTTCGCCGTTACACATATCGTCTTTAAAATAACCTTCATAACGGTCACCGCTTTCGTAAATCATGATACCGTAACCGTTTTTTAAATCGTCGGCAAATTCACCTTCATAAGAAGCACCCGAAGACCATTTAAACACGCCTTTTCCATTTCTCACGTCGTTAGCGTAGTTGCCTTCGTAACTGTTACCGTTAGCGTAGGTGAATTTACCTGCGCCGTGTTTTAATGAATTTAGGAAACTTCCTTCATATATATCGCCGTTGGAGTATTTAAAAATACCGGTACCGGTGATTTCATCTTTTTGGAAATAACCTTCGTAAATATCACCTGTCGCAGAAAATGCCATAACACCGTGACCGTGTCTGCAACCGTCGACTATTTCACCTGTGTAAATATCACCGTTAGAATATGTGATTGTCCTGTTATAATAGTCGAGCAACGCTTCGGTGCCGTTTTGGTATTTGATTGTGCCCGAAACGGGTTGACCGTTTTCGGATTTACCCAAGAACTTTGCACCGTTATCAAGAGTTGTAAATCTACCACCGAAAAAGAGAACGATAGCGACGGTAATTATAACTAAAATAATAGCTGCGATAAGAATAATAAGGATCGGGTTTGCTTTTCTGTTACTGTTCATAAAGCATTACCTCCGTCAAACATACGCGAAAAATCTCCGCCGACCTTACTTAAAAGGTCAGGAAGTATTTTGGAAAATGCAAAAGCAACAACGACAAGTGCCAAAATGCACAACAGTACAAAAACAATAGTTGTATCTTTTCCTCTGTATTTGGCTTTTGCCATCGACAGTTTGTCGGGCGCAATATAGTATCGGTCGTCTTCTGTTTTTAAAACCGTTTCCGAAAAACTTGTCCCCGGACGAAGTGAGTGTTTTAATGCAGGAGTTATTTTAAGTCCGAGTTCGCTTAAAGGCATCGCACTTTCGGGAGAAGTGGCATCGATTTGAATCAATTTGCGTACCAATCTTCCTAAAAAACGCGCATTGTAATACATTATGACCATCGCGATTGCCGCGCCGATCATAAACATCCAAATGAGAGAGCCAATATCCATAAATCACCTATTTAATGATGGTTTTGCCGAGCATATAAGGTCTTAATGCTTCGGGGATATTAACGCTTCCGTCCTCGTTAAGATTGTTTTCAATCAATGCAATAAGCATTCTGGGCGGTGCAACAACGGTATTGTTAAGAGTATGAGCAAGATATTTGCCGTCGCTTCCGTCTACGCGGATTTTAAGTCTTCTTGCCTGTGCATCTCCGAGGTTCGAGCAAGAACCGACTTCAAAGTATTTCTTCTGTCTGGGCGACCAAGCCTCAACGTCAACAGACTTGACTTTAAGGTCTGCCAAGTCACCCGAACAACATTCAAGTGTACGAACAGGGATGTCAAGTGTTCTGAACAAATCAACGGTATTTTGCCAAAGTTTGTCGAACCACATCATACTGTCTTCGGGTTTACAAATAACAATCATTTCCTGCTTTTCAAATTGGTGAATACGGTAAATGCCGCGTTCTTCTATACCGTGCGCACCCTTTTCTTTACGGAAGCAAGGAGAGTAACTGGTAAGTGTTTTGGGAAGTTGATTTTCGGGGATAATTGTGTCGATATATCTGCCTATCATCGAGTGTTCGCTTGTACCGATAAGGTAAAGGTCTTCGCCTTCGATTTTGTACATCATCGCTTCCATTTCGGCGAAACTCATAACGCCGGTAACAACGTTACTGCGAATCATGAAAGGAGGAATACAGTATTCAAAACCGCGTTGAATCATAAAGTCGCGCGCATAAGCAATAACTGCGGAATGGAGTTGCGCTATATCGCCTGTAAGGTAGTAAAAACCGTTACCGGCAACCTTTCTTGCGCTGTCAAGGTCAAGACCGTTAAGTTTTTCAAGAATTTCTGCATGGTAGGGAATATCAAAATCGGGCACCAAGGGTTCACCGAAGCGTTCAACTTCAACATTTTCTTCATCGTTTTTACCAATAGGAACAGACGGGTCGATAATGTTGGGAATACGCATCATAATGGTATTAAGTTTTTCGCCGACTTCTTTTTCTTCTGCTGTGAGTTCGTCGATTTTACCGCCGTCAGCAGCAACTGCTTTTTTGATTTCTTCTGCTTCGTCGCGTTTGCCTTGCGCCATTAAAGCACCGATTTGCTTGGATGCTTTATTACGGTTTGCACGCAATGCTTCAACTTCGGACTTGATTTCGCGGTTGCGTTTATCAAGAGCGATTACCTCGTCAACGAGAGGCAATTTGTCGTCTTGGAATTTCTTTTTAATGTTTTCCTTTACAACATCGGGATTTTCACGTAAAAATTTAATATCGATCATTTTATATTACTCCATTCGTTTATTGTTCGTTATTAAAAAATCCGTCACCGCAGATTTGTTTGATTAGTTCTTCAAGGTCGTCGGTACTTGAAAATGACAATGTCAATTTGCCGTTACCGTCAGAACCTTGCTTGATGTTCGCTTTTCTGCCCAAAATATCGCTCATGTCGCTTTCGAGCTTTTTATAGTAAGCCTTGCTCACTGTTAAGCGTTCATCATCTTTATTTTTATTTCTTCCCTCGGAAACAAATTTAATATACTGTTCGGTCTGCCTTACCGACAAAGCATTTTTGATTATATATTCGGCATGCTTTAAAAGTTCTTCTTCGTCGCATATTTGAGTGAGGGGAATCAATGCTCTTGCATGACCGTATGAAAGTGCGCCGTCTTCAACTAAATCCAAAATGCTGTTAGGCAACTTTAATATTCTCAATATATTTGCAACGGCGGTTCGCGATTTACCTACACGTTCTGCCGCTTCTTCCTGAGTTAGCCCAAAACGTTCCATAAGGTCGCGGTAACCGCGTGCTTCTTCGGCTGCATTTAGGTTTTCACGTTGTAGGTTTTCGATAAGCGAAAGTTCGCTTGCTATTTTGTCGTCTGCATCATGTATAATAGCAGGTATTTCGCTCAATCCTGCTATTTTTGATGCACGCCATCTACGTTCGCCCGCGATTATTTCGTAATAACCGTTGCTCTTTTTACGTACCGCTATCGGTTGCAGTATTCCGTGTCGCCCAATTGAATCGGCAAGTTCCAAAAGCGCATTTTCGTCGAATTTCTTTCTTGCTTGCGCTCGGTTTGGTTCAACGTCGGATATTTTCAAGACGGTAACACCGCTTGCTTCTATTTCTTCATTTTCTATTGCATTATCGGCAAGCAAGGCACCAAGCCCTCTGCCGAGCCCTTTTTTAGCCATTAGTTACCTCCTGATTCGCATCTTTTCATAAGTTCAAGCGCAACTGCCGAATATGCGGCAGCACCTTTTCCGTTTCTGTCATAATCGGTAATAGGCATACCGTGACTTGGTGCTTCGCTGATTTTTACGCTTCTCGGAATCGGGGTTCTGAATAGCTTACCGGCAAAGTGCCGTTTGATTTCTTCCAAAACCGCGATTGATAAATTTAGTCTGCCGTCAAACATATTGACCAAGACGCCTAAAAGTTCAATGTTGGGGTTATACAGGCGTTTGATATGTTTTATGGTTGTGGTAAGTTGCGAAAGCCCTTCGAGCGAATAATATTCACAAAGAACGGGAATGACAACGTATTTGGCAGCAGTTAGCGAATTTATGGTAATAAGTCCAAGCGAAGGCGGACAGTCGATTATGATGTAATCAAACCTCGCTTCCGCGCCTCGTAATGCGTTTCGCAATCTATACTCTCTGTCGGCTTCGTCGACGAGTTCAAGTTCCGCACCGACAAGATTGATGCTTGAAGGGATTAGGGATAAACCGCGTACGTTGGTGTTAATCGCGGTGGTTTCCCAATTTGCCCTTCCGATAAGAAGGTCATACACGCTATGCGTGATAGTTCTTTTTACGATACCCAAACCACTTGTTGCGTTGCCCTGAGGGTCTGAATCTATAAATAAAACACGTTTTCCACTTCGTGCTATACATGCGGCTATATTAAGCGCGCTTGTTGTTTTTCCTACTCCGCCTTTTTGGTTGGCGAAGCAAATGATTTTATAATTGCCCATATCTGTCTCTTGTTACTTAAATAGTGTTTATAATTATAATATAGTATAACAAATTGCTCGAAAAAGTCAATATAAAGCCGACATTTTCCGAGTATAATACGTGTATTTTTTAATATCTGTTGACATTAAGGCGGCAAATGACTATTATAAATGATAAAGATTATTGTTTTGGAGGAAAATTATGGAACAAATTCTTAAAGAACTTTCTGCGCTTGTTGTACCACTTGCAAAAAATCTTGTTTTGGCAGCACTTGTGTTGTTCATCGGATTTAAAGTTGTGAATGTTATTTCGAAACGTGTTAAGAATGGGAAATTGTTTAAAAATATCGATGCATCTGTTGCAGGCTTCGTAGCAAGTTTCATTTCAATAGCATTGAAAATTGTTGTTGTGGTTTCGGTAGTTGCTATACTTGGTGTACCGATGAGTTCGGTTATTGCGCTTATCGCGTCGGCGGGTGTTGCCGTTGGTCTTGCGGTGCAAGGCGCACTTTCTAACTTGGTTGGCGGTTTGATGATTTTGTTATTCCGTCCGTTTAGATCCGGCGATTATATTGAAGCCCAAGGCGCTTCGGGTACGGTGCGCGAGATATCGGTATTTTATACCGTAGTGGTTACTGTTGACAATAAGGTTGTTACAGTTCCGAATGGTGGACTTACAAACTCGGTTATTACAAATTTTTCTGCCGAAAAAATCCGTCGTGTCGACGTTGAATTCACCGCTGATTATGATAGTGATACCGATACGGTAAAAGCAACAATGCTCAACGTTGCAAACTCTTGTGAAAAGGCATTAAAAGAGCCCGAAATTGCGGCTGTTATGCTTGACTGCGGAGATAATGGGATTAAATATGCACTTCGTGTTTGGTGTGAAAGCGGCGATTATTGGACAGTACGCGAAGAACTTGTTAAGGGTGTACGTAATGCGTTTAAAAATGCCAATATTGAAATACCGTATCCTCAATTGAATGTGCGAATCAACAATAAGTAATAACTACTAATGCGCTAATATTCGTATTGCCACGGAGTATTAAAAGTAATGAATATTATTGAAACTGTATTTCAAGTTATTTTTGTTATAATTATGACTATTGGTATTCTCGGACTTCCTGTGTATTTTTGGTTGAATGCACGAAGAAAACGTCTTAATGAGGAATACGAGCAAAATAAAAATAACGAATCAGAAGAATAGAAAAATGCTTCCGCATAGAAATATGCGGAAGCATTTTTTTGCTGTATTTATTTAATTTACGCCTTCAATAGCATCAATCGCATCGGCTATACAGTTATTGGATTTTGCCAATTCATACGCGGCACGTTCTTTGTCGCAACCTGTTTTAGCGCAAATTATGCGTATTGCGCGGTCAACCAACTTTCTGTTTGAGGGCACCATATAAGCCATATAGTTGCCTCTCACTCTGCCGAATCTAATCATTGCACCGGTGGACAGCATATTTAAAATCATTTTTTGCGCCGTACCGGCTTTCATACGTGTGCTGCCGTTAATAACCTCGGGGCCTACTTCTGCGATAATCGGAATGTCAACCATGGGTACAAGTTCGCTGTTGGGATTACAGGAAATACAAATTGTGTACGCTCCACATTCTTTTGCGTACTTTATCGCACCTTTAACACAGTTTGCACTTCCGCTTGCGCTTATTGCTACCAACACATCTTTCATATTGAATTTTCGCAGTTTTAGTTCCTTAACAATGCTTTCAAAATCGTCTTCTGCGAACTCGCGTGAGGAATAAAGTGCTTCGTAACCGCCTGCCATAAGACCGACAATGGTTTCCTCGCTAACTCCAAACGTCGGCAAACATTCGGAAGCGTCTAATACGCCTAATCTTCCCGAAGTGCCTGCACCGCAATAATATATGTGACCGCCGCATTTTAGCGAATCTGCCATGGCATCGATACCTTTTGCGATTTGAGGCAGCGCTTGTTCAACTGCGAATGCAACCTTTTTGTCTTCTTCGTTAATTGTTTTTGCGATTTCAAGCGAATCTAATTTATCAATATGTGAGGTTTTTTCGTTAAAACCTTCGGTTGTGAGTTTAGAAAAATCGGACATTTTTATCCTCCGCGTCTTTGAGTATCTTTATGTTTGTTTATACATTCTAACATAACTAATTTTTTTAGTCAACAATACTGCTAAAAAAGATAACAGTTATTGACAATTATATGTATATATGTTATATTGATAGTACAAATATGATAAAATTCAAGGAAAGAAGAGGCGTTTTGACGGCAAATATGAATAAAGAGCTTATTAGTGTGATTGTACCCTGTTATAACGAAGCGGAGGCTCTTCCGTTTTTCTTTGACGAACTCGATAAGGTAATTGCATCAATGCCCGATTATAATTTCGAGGCAATTTATGTCAATGATGGTTCAAAAGATGCGACGCTTAATATTCTTCGTGCACGCGCACAAGTTGATGCACGTACACGTTATGTTTCATTCTCGCGTAATTTCGGTAAAGAAGCAGGCATGCTTGCAGGTTTGCGTTCTGCCAATGGCGATTATGCCGTGATTATGGATGCCGACTTACAAGATCCGCCTTCGTTGTTGCCTAAAATGATGGAATTGCTTAAAGAAAAGAAATGCGATTCTGTTGCAACAAGACGCGGTGACCGTAAGGGTGAACCGCCTATTAGAAGTTTCTTTGCTAACTGCTTTTACGGTATAGTTAATAAGATTTCCGACGTCGAACTTGTTCCCGCAGCCCGTGACTATCGTTTGATGTCGAGAAAAATGCTCGACGCGGTTCTTTCGCTTTCCGAATACAACCGCTTTACGAAAGGTATTTTTGAATGGGTTGGTTTTAAAACCGAATGGATAACCTTCGAAAATATCGAACGTGTTGCAGGTAAAACAAAGTGGTCGTTCTGGGGATTGTTTCGTTACTCGCTTGAATGTATCGTCGCTTTTTCGACCGCACCGCTTGCAATCAGTTCGCTTAGCGGCATTGCAATGTTCTTCTTGTCAATAATCGGTACATTGGCAATCATTATTCGTAAGATTATAGATACATCTTCTTCGATCAGCGGTTGGGCATCTTTGGTTTGTGTGATGCTTTTTATCGGTGGCTTGCAACTCTTGTGTATCGGCGTACTTGGTCAGTATCTTGCCAAAACTTATATGGAAACAAAAGGCAGACCTAATTATATCGTCGCCGAAACCTAAAAGGATAAAATTGACTAATGCTTTGGTTTAAAAAGAAACCGCCAAAGGACACGAACAGCCCTGAATTTAGGCTTTATATGTGTCAAAAACTTGATGGCAGGTCTTTAAAATATGTGCTTGAACGCGATCCGGAAAAGGGTGATTACGTCATCGGAAAAGGCGGTGTGTTGAGCCTTTATGAAGGCGACTTTTCGGTCGTAAGCGGAGGGAAGACGCTGTTTGTCTGTAAAGCTGACGAACTCTTGGCTTGGGAATTTATGTCCCTCGACGGCGCGACACTCACGGGATTCGATAAGGTTCAAGGTAAAGAACGTACAGTAATGGCATATTATACATATTACAGAGAATGATTAAATGGAGGAATCGCCTGTATATTGGCGAGTAAAGGAAAAATGGCAGAAAAATTCAGAATTGGTATTATCGGATGCGGCGGTATTGCAGTTGGTAAACACCTTCCTGCATTGAAGGCACAAGCTGATGCCGAAATGGTTTGGTTTTGCGACATCATCAAAGAAAGAGCGGAAAAAGCGGCGAAGGAATACGGTACTTCCGATGCAAAAGTAACTACCGATTATAAAGAAGTTCTTGCTGACAAGACCGTTGACATCGTTCACGTTCTTACTCCCAACCGTTCTCACAGTTTTATTACTGTTGACGCATTGGAAGCAGGCAAACATGTTATGTGTGAAAAGCCCATGGCAATCAATGCAGAAGAAGCAAAGAAAATGGTTGACGCGGCAAAACGTACAGGCAAGAAATTAACTATCGGTTATCAAAGCCGTCACCGTTCCGACTCGCTTTATATTAAAGCAGAAGCAGAACAAGGCTCTTTCGGTGATATTTACTATGCGAAAGCGACCGCTCTCAGAAGACGTGCTGTTCCCACTTGGGGCGTGTTCATGAATGAATATGAACAAGGCGGCGGTCCTCTTATCGATATCGGTACTCACGCGCTTGACCTTACTTTGTGGTGTATGGATAACTATAAACCTAAGTACTGTGTAGGTACTACATATCACAAACTTGGTGAAAAATTCCCCACTGGTAATGCTTGGGGCGACTGGAAACCCGGTGAGTTTACCGTTGAAGATTCCGCATTCGGCTTTATCGTAATGGAAAACGGTGCTACTATCGTTCTTGAATCGAGTTGGGCGCTTAATATGCTCGATCCTCGTGAAGCGATTACCACACTTTGCGGTACCGAAGGCGGCGCAGATATGCTTGACGGCGTTCGTATTAACGGTATCCGTAACGGCAGACAATACGTTTTGAAGCCCGACCTTAAAGCAGGCGGTGTTGCATTCTATGACGGTGCGGCAAACGAAGATCCTGCTGCACGTGAAGCAAGACTTTGGTTAAAAGCGATTCGCGAAGATAAAGATCCGGTTGTAACTCCCGAACAGGCTTATGTTGTAAGCTGTATTCTTGAAGGTATCTACACCTCTGCTAAGACCGGTGAACCCTACTACTTCAACAAATAAGAGGTAACATAAATGAAATTAGGCGTAATAACCGTTTTGCTCGGTGATAAACCGCTTGATGAGGCTCTCGCTTACCTTAAATCCATCGGCATTGAAGAACTTGAAGTCGGCGCAGGCGGTTATCCCGGAAAAGCGCATTGTAACCCCGAGGAACTTCTTAACGACGATAAAAAACTCGATGAGTTTAAGGCTACGTTTGAAAAATACGGTTTAAAAATAAACGCATTCGGATGTCACGGAAACCCTGTTCATCCCGATAAAGATATTGCCAATAAATTTAGAACCGATTGGCGTAATGCCGTTCTTTTGGCTGAAAAGTTAGGCATCAAAAAGATTATCGGTTTTTCGGGTTGTCCCGGAGATTCCGAAAATTCCAAATATCCCAACTGGGTAACATGCCCTTGGCCCGAAGATTATCTTGCGGTATTGGAATATCAATGGAACGATGTTTTGATACCTTATTGGAAAGAAGAAGCAAAGTTCTGTGCAGAACACGGTATCGAAAAGATTTGTTTTGAAATGCATCCCGGTTTTTGCGTATATAATCCCGAAACGTTGCTCCGTCTTCGCGAAGCAGTCGGTGATATAATCGGTGCAAACTTTGACCCGTCGCATTTGATTTGGCAGGGAATTGAGCCTGTTGCCGCAATCCGTAAACTCGGCAATGCAATATATCATTTCCATGCAAAAGATACCAAGATTGACTCTCTCAATACCGCTGTCAACGGCGTGCTTGATACCAAGCATGATGGTGATGAAATTAACCGTTCTTGGATATTCCGTGCGGTTGGCTATGGCAACGACATGCAATATTGGCGCGACATGATCAGCAATTTGCGTCTTGTCGGTTATGACGATATTCTCTCTATTGAACATGAAGACAGCCTTATGACATCAAAAGAAGGGCTCGAAAAAGCGGTTGATTTCCTTAAACAATGCATCATGAAAGATCCTGCGCCCAAGGGGATGTTCTGGGCTTAATGCGCGTGATGCTCGCCCCCGATTCATATAAAGGCTGCCTAACTTCGAAAGAAGTTTGCGCGGCGATAACCGAGGGCATTTTAAAAGTTTCAGATAGTATTGATGTTGTGCAATTCCCCTCGTCCGACGGTGGTGAGGGGTTTTGCGATTGTATGAGGAATATTTACGGCGGCGATTTAATAAAAAGGGAAGTTACGTTTCCTCTCGGAAATCGTGGTTTTGCTGAATTTGTCTTTAATAAAGAAACTCAAACGGCGTTTATCGAACTTGCCTCTGCTTCGGGGTTGCCCCTTGTTCCAAAAGAAGAACGCAACATTTTGGTTGCTAACACATACGGGACGGGTGAACTTATTTGTGAGGCAGTTAAACTTGGCGCAACGAATATAATTATAGGTCTTGGCGGTTCTGCAACAAACGATTGCGGAATAGGTATGCTTTCAGCAATGGGCATGCGATTTTTAGATGAAGATGGGTATGATTTAATACCTCGCCCAACGTCCTTGGATTTCGTTAAAAGTGTTGATAAGAGCCAAATGATAGACCTTGCGGGTGTTAAATTCACTGCCGCTTGTGACGTTAAAAATCCCCTTTGCGGAAAAAACGGTGCAGCAGAAGTCTTTTCACGACAAAAAGGAGCGAGTGAGGAAGAAGTTGCATTACTTGATGCATGGACATTTTCTTTCGCATCTGCACTCGGAATAGATCCTGATATTGCGGGTTCGGGCGCGGCGGGGGGCGTCGGTGCGGCTGTGCTTTCTGTCCTTGGCGGTACTTATGTAAGTGGTGCGTCGTTGCTTGTTAATTCCGACGGATTTAAAAAAGCATTGTCTTGCTCCGATTTGCTGATAACAGGCGAGGGTAACTCCGATTACCAAACCGCATTTGGTAAATTAGTTAGCGTTGTTGTTAAATCTGCAAATGAATCGGGCGTTAAATCAATAGTTTTGTCGGGCGGACTTTCAAACGGTTATGAAGCACTTTACGATATAGGTGCCGATGAATGTTATTCGCTCGTATCCGAAAATCATAGCGTTGATTATTGTATCGAACACGCTTATGAATTACTGATAGAAAAAACAAAGGAAATTATATCTCGTTTTTAAGTATAAGAGGCTGTTTTATACAGCCTCTTTCAAATTAAGCGTTACTTTTTACAAAAAAAATCGTCTTAATAGGTGAAAGGCAAAAAAGGAGGGATTACTTGTGAACGATAATGAAATAATCAGTTTGTTATATGAGCGCTCGGAAACTGCTTTGACAGAAGTGCAACAAAAATACTCACAGTCATGTATTCGTATCGCTTGCAACATACTCGGTAACGAATCCGATGCGGAAGAGTGTTTTAATGATGCGCTTTTGCGTCTTTGGAATACGGTTCCGCCGAAACATCCCGATAGTTTGTTTGCCTATCTTTCGGTCATAACACGTAATATTGCGATTGATAGATACAAATATCTTTCTGCCGAAAAACGTGTTGGAATGACAGCCGTTTTTGAGGAATTAGAGAATTGTATTGCGTCACCATCCGTTGAAGTGTCTAACGACGCGCTTGCAGATGCAATTAACGGTTTCCTTGCCGAAGAAGATGCGTTTAACCGACAATTATTCCTGCTTAGGTACTATGAAGCGAATTCGGTTTTGATACCGCACGTCTTCTCGGCATAAGCGAAGCAAGCGTGAAAATGCGCTTGATGCGTATACGCAAACGGCTGAAAAAATATCTTATTAGAAAGGAGTTTATAAATGAAAGGTATTCAAATATTCACATCGCTTTCTTCTGTTTCAAACGAATATATCGAAGCACTTGCGCCTAATCATATACCACAAAAACGTCATGTTGGCGTTGTAAAACGTGTCGTGTTGGTTGCGGCATGCCTTGTTTTGTTGATATGTACGGTGTTTACGCTTTCGCATTTCGTCAACAGACCCGAAGGACCAATAGGTGGTTACAGCACCGATATCGGTAATCTTGAAAGTTTAAACAATAACAGCGAACAGGATTCTACTACTTCATTTTCTGTTGATGACATAAACGATAGCAGCGATATAAGTGAACCTGTAATCGAATCCTCCGATATTGAAAATTCGGATATTTCGGGAAACACATTGAATGACGAAAGCATAGAAATTCCACCGATAAACAATAACGATAACGGGGATTTTACGGCTACGGAAATAGCAACCTTTTTTCCTAAACGCATGGATGCATCCACAAATGCATATCAAGTTTTAACGTTTGAATCGCTTGACAACATTATGCTTGGTTTGCTTCCTAACGGAGAACAGTTGTCGGCTTTTGAAAGCCAAAATGTCAATTTTGATTATTACGAAATGGAAATGGGAGGAACTTTAAAGGATTCAATATATATTGACGGGAAAACGATATACCTTAATAAAAACTGCACCTATCAGGAAGTATATAATTCGGTTTTAGAAATATTGCCGTATTTGCAAAGAAAATTCGGAATTGAATACAGTGATATTATTGTCAACAAAAGAACTTCAACCGATGAATATGATGTTTATATTTACGATGATGAAATAAAAAAAGATTTTTATGTTGACGGGCGACCGATGCTATTTGGGGAATCTCATATTTCATTATCTATTGGTTCGCGAGTTAATCCCGACGAGTATATTTCGTTGAATGCGCTGTTTTATTATGGTTCATCTTCGAAAATGAAAGAAATCGGTTCGTATAAAACAATTTCTCTTGAAGAAGCTGAGGCTTTGTTAAACCAAGGATATGTTTTTGGAGGACATAGCTGTAAATGGTGTATGGAGAATCAATCCGATGTCGATTTTTCGAATTACGATAAAGTCGGTATAGAATATGTTGAAAATCCCGAAAACAAATTGGTTTATCCGTTTTATGCGTTCTATAAATCAATTGGCGATGAACGATATGCACGTACCTATGTATCGGCATTTAACGTATGCGGATTGGAAGAATATTTTGAATTACAGGCAAATAACCATTGAGTTTTTTGCCGAATGAAAAAAGAACGTATGCTTGTTGAGGCATACGTTCTTTTGCGTTGATTAAAGTTGATTTGCAGGGATAAACGCACTTAAAACACCGTGAAGCACATAACGTTCGTCTTCGTTCATTGTTACATTGGCACAGGTGATGAGAGTAACGATTTTTGAATCCGCTGAATAATTAGCCGAAACTCGAAGTTCATTCCTTGAAACTGCTAAATCGAGAAATGCTTTATATTCTTCGGTATCTTCAAATTCGGTTTGAGCGTAAGCGTTGTCATCTTTACGGTAACCGCTTAATACCTTATAAATATATAAACCTTCTTTTGTATAAACTTCAATGCTCATATCCTTTGCCAAGGTGTTTCTGTTGGCACTTTCCATGAAAGTTTTGAGTGTTCTGAACATCATTCCGTTCTTCATACAGTGTCCGTAAATAACGGTGTTTGGGTTTTCTGAGTATACGTCGGAAAGCGAAGAATCAGCTGTGATACTGCCGTTAACAGAAGGATTTCCGTTTATGTCGCGGTCCATATAATAATTCGAGTAAGGACCTTTCATAATCGGGTAATCGATTTTAGTATGATTTACATATATCCAACCGTACATATCCGGATACTTAGCAGCATTGTTGAGAAAGTTGCGGTACATCGCACTTCTTTGTTGTGGATATTGTCCATTATCATCGCCTAAAACGTAGTTTTTGGCTTCTCCGTCTGCGTTAAGGCTATCCTTCATCGTGAGGAGGGAAGCAGGTTCGCGTAAAGAGGGAGAAGGTTTTACGACAGATGCGTTTGCTTCGGCGCGTATACTGTCGTAAAAATCGTTTGCGGCATTTGTTTCTATTGCGCTTGATGCTATCATAAAAATAGCATATCCGAAAAGTCCGATGCAAATGGCAATTAAAACGCTTCGGGCGATGAGTGAAGGAATCATAGCACGTTTTTCGGCATCGGGATTACCTTTAATGTTTTGGTGCGAAAAAGAAGAAACAGATTCTTCAAACGCATTGTTATTATTTAAGTTCATTATATTTCCTCCCTTCGTCAACTATTATATACAATATAGCATAAAAAATCAACCTTAAAACAGTATTATTTCAAAAATCGTTACAAAAGAGTCAAAAAACAATAGAAATCCTTAAAAATACTTGACTTTTAGGGATTTTTTGCTACAATGAATAGGTGTAATAATATGTTTATTTTGGAGGATCCATGATGGCATCTATCAAAGCGAAAGAAATTGAAAAGAATAAGTATGAGTTTGAATTCCTTATTGATAAGGAATCGTTTGATGCGGAAATCAATAAGGTTTACCGTAAGAACGTTGCAAAAATGAATGTACCCGGTTTCCGTAAAGGCAAAGCGCCCAAGCACATTATCGAAAAACTTTACGGCGCAACCGTATTTTACGATGAAGCTCTTGACAATCTTCTTCCCGAAGCATACGAAGCAGCACTTGCTTCTACCAAACTCGATGTTGTAAGCCGTCCTGAACTTGACGTTGTTTCCATCGACGATAAGGGTGTTAAATTAAAGGCTGCAGTTTGGACTAAACCCGAAGTTGAAATTTCTTCCTATATGGGACTTGAAGTTGAAAAAGAATCGGTTGAAGTAACCGACGAAGATATCATGAAGGACATCGACGCAACACGCGAACGTAATTCTCGTATGTTGTCTGTCGAAGACCGTCCTGCAAAAGATGGTGACCAAGCGGTTATCGACTTTGAAGGTTTTCTTGACGGTGTAGCATTCGAAGGCGGAAAGGGTGAAAAGTACCCCCTCGGTTTAGGCAGCGGTAGTTTCATTCCCGGTTTCGAAGAACAGATTATCGGCAAGAGCGTTGGCGAAGAATTTGATATTAACGTAACCTTCCCCGAAGATTACGGCGCTGAAAATCTTGCAGGTAAAGAAGTTGTATTCAAAATCAAACTTCATGAACTTAAAGTTAAGGAACTTCCCGAACTTGATGACGAATTCGTTAAGGATGTTTCTGAATTCAATACTGTTGATGAATACAAGGCTGACGTTAAGGCAAAATTGACCGAACGCAAAGAAAAGTCTGCTGAAAACAAACTCGAAACTGCACTTGTTGACGCGCTTTTGGCAAATACCGTAGTTGAAATTCCTGCATGTATGATCGAACAGGAAATCGACGGTTACATTCGCGATTATGAATACCGTTTGCAATCTCAGGGCGGTAATCTTGAAATGTATTTCCAATATACCGGAATGACAATGGAACAACTTCGCGAAAACTTCAAAGCAGATGCCGAAAAACAGGTTAAGACAAGACTTGCACTTTCCAAGATTGTTAAGACCGAAAAGATCAAGGCTCTTAAAAAGGATATCGAAGCTGAATATAAGAAGATTGCAACAGGCTATAATGTAGATATCGAAACTGTTAAATCCAGTATTCCCGAAACCAGCATTTCCGAAGATATCGTTCTTCGCAAAGCGGTTGATCTTGTTAAAGAAAACGCTGTTATTACCACAAAATAATTGAAAGGTTGATATTATGTCTTTGGTGCCGATGGTAGTCGAGCAGACTTCACGAGGAGAACGTTCTTATGATATATTCTCGCGTCTGCTTAACGACAGGATTGTTTTTATCGGTGAACCTATAAATGATACAGTCGCTTCGCTTGTTGTTGCACAGTTGCTGTATCTTGAAAGTCAGGATCCCGATAAGGAAATTTCGCTTTATATCAATTCGCCCGGCGGTTCAATCAGCGCGGGTATGGCGATATATGACACGATGAATTATATAAAATGTCCTGTAAGCACTATATGCATCGGTATGTGTGCGAGCATGGCTGCGGTTTTGCTTGCGTGCGGTGAAAAGGGAAGACGTATCGCGCTTCCTCATTCAAAGATTATGATTCACCAACCCCTTATAAACGGACATTTTCAAGACCAAACAACAAATCTTGAAATCGAAGCGGCTGAAATGGAACGTATCCGTAAAATGTTAAATGAACTTCTTGCCAACGCAACCGGCAAGGACGTTTCGGATATCGAAAAGGATACCGACAGAAATAATTATATGGATGCGTTCACCGCAAAAGAGTACGGACTTGTTGATAAAGTGTTAGGGAAAAGAGAATAGACGATTTTATGGCTGATAAAAGAAATATATGCGGTTTTTGCGGCAGACCTTCTTCGCATGTAACCAACCTTTCTATTCAAGGCAATCGAATTGATTTTTGCGATGAATGTTTAACTCTTTGTTTGGAAATATCCGAAGAGTATAACGAAAGCGTGGTTAATGCCGAGGTTGTTGAAGAAACCGAAAATGCGCCTTTGAAATTGCCCAAACCTGCCGAAATCAAGGCAGAACTTGACAAATATGTTATCGGTCAAGATGATGCAAAAATTACACTTTCGGTTGCAATATATAACCATTACAAACGTATCAATTCAATTTCGGAAAAGCGTGAAAACGATGATGTTGAACTTAGCAAGTGTAATGTTTTGCTGTTAGGTCCTACGGGTGTAGGTAAAACCTTACTTGCACAAACCCTTGCGCGAATGCTTGATGTTCCGTTTGCTATCGCCGATGCGACAACGCTTACCGAAGCGGGATATGTCGGCGAAGACGTTGAAAATATCTTGGTTCGCTTGCTTCAAGCGGCGGATTTTGATGTAAAAAAAGCAGAACGCGGTATTATTTATATCGACGAGATTGATAAAATCTCGCGCAAGAGCGAAAACCGTTCAATTACCCGTGACGTTTCGGGCGAAGGTGTACAACAGGCTCTTTTGAAAATAGTTGAAGGCACAGTTTCTAACGTTCCTCCTCAAGGCGGACGTAAACACCCGAATCAAGAATTTATTCAAATCGATACGTCGAACATTCTCTTTATATGCGGCGGTGCGTTCGATGGTTTACGCGATATAGTAGGAACCCGTATGGGACACCAAAAGGTTGGTTATAATTCAACTGCGCCTACATTGGAAGAACGCAAAAAAGGTTCGGATTTTAAACACGTAACACAACAAGACATTGTTAAATACGGTCTTATTCCCGAACTTGTCGGCAGAATTCCTGTTATTGCAACACTTGAACCACTTGATAAAGAGGCTCTTGTTCGTATTCTTAAAGAACCTAAAAACGCCCTCATTAAACAATATCAAAAGTTGTTTTCGTACGATGGTGTTGAACTTATATTTGATGATGATGCCATTGATGCAATTGCCGAAAAGGCCTATAAATTGCAAAGCGGTGCAAGAGGATTGCGCGCCGTTACCGAAGGTATTATGACCAAATATATGTATGAAATCCCATCTGACGAAAACGTTAAAACGTTAAAAATAACAAAAGAAATGATCGGCTAATGCCGAAAAAGGAGTTATTATGACATCAGTTATCCTTGCAGCAGGTCTCGGAAGCCGTTACGGCGGTTTAAAACAGATCGATCCTGTCGGACGACATGGTGAATTCATCATCGACTACTCTGTATATGACAGTATCCGCGCAGGTTTCGATAAAATTGTTTTTATTATTAAAGAAGAAAACCTTGAATCCTTTGAGGAAACAATCGGTTCGCGTATCAAGGGTAATGTAAAAATTGAATATGCGTTCCAAAATTCGCTTGACCTTCCCGATGGTTTTTCTTGTCCTGCTGACAGAGTTAAGCCTTGGGGTACTGCTCATGCACTTCGTGCTTGCCGTAATATTGTAGACGATAAGTTTATTATTTTTAATGCCGACGACTTTTATGGTAGAGAAACATTTGAAAATATGTTTAAATGCCTTAGCGACGTGAATTCGAAGTTGTTTGCTATGCCCGGTTATACTCTTGCTAACACCCTTTCCGAAAACGGTCACGTTGCTCGTGGCGTTTGTGTAACCGAAAACGACATGATTACAAACATTCGTGAAATAAAGAAAATTATGCGCATAGACGGTGTCACCAAGTACGAAACCGAAAACGGCGAATGGGCTGATATTGACGAAAATTCTCCCGTTTCTATGAACTTCTGGGGCTTCACTCCCGATATTTTCCAATACGTCGATACCGGTTTTGCAAACTTCTTGCGTAACCCGAAAACCGATTTGATAAAGGATGAATACTATATCCCCAACGTTATTGACGAGGGTGTAAAAGCTAATGCGTTTGATTGTAAAGTCATTCATACGCCGGCTAAATGGATGGGTGTTACCTATCGTACTGACAAACCCGATTTCGAGAAATTCCTTAATGATAAAATTGACGCAGGTGAATATCCCGAAAACCTTTGGGGTTAATTAAATCTGTACATAAAAAAGAATCCACTTGTAAGTGGATTCTTTTTTATGTATAATCATGTTTTTTTAAAAAATAAACTTTCCAAAGTACCAACGTTAACGAGCCTATAAAAGCCCCTAATGTGTTGCAAATTACATCGTCGGTCCATGCCTCGCCCAATTTGCAAAAATATTGTACAGACTCAATTAGAACGCTCAAAAGCAGTCCCAATAGGGAAGTTATGGCAATTCTTGTTGAAACTGTTTGTCTTTGTGACAAAATAGATGCAAATGATAGCCCGAATGGAACAAATAAAACAATATTCATTAACATTGATCGGTACATTTCGTTTTGGATTTTTGCAATTTTAAAGGAATAGAACGGTTGCAGAATGAGTTTCGTTATTTCATCGCTGCGCGAAAATATCGTAGCGTATAAAATAAGTATCACTGATAAAATTACAACAATGTAGTTGAAAACTTTCCAATGCTGCTTCGCGTCTATTCCACTGCCATATCCACGTAACGCAAATTTATAATGCGCAATAGCCCAAATAACGATAATCGTAACCACACCGAATACAGCATATGATAAGGGCAATCGGTAAAAAAATTCAAGCATTTTATCAGTTCATTTCCGAGATATATTCGATAAATTCACGAACCGCACCGTCACCGCCGCAAGAAGGGCAAATATAATCGACCATTCGCAAAACCTCGTTTATGGAATCTGACGGACATGCAGTAAGTCCACAATGCTCGATGCATTCAATATCATTAAGGTCGTCACCGATATATGCGACGTTTTCAAGTGTGACACCAAATTCAAAAGCAATTTCGCTTAATTTGGTTAACTTGTCGTTTACACCTTGGTAAACGTTATTGATTTTCAATTCTTCTGCGCGACGGGAAACAATTTCGGATTTACGGCCGGTAATGATGACGGGCGTTATAGACATTTTGGGGAGAAGTTGAGCAATACCGTAACCGTCTTTTACGTTAAATGCCTTCATAACTTCGCCTTGAGCTCCAACGTATATCTTTCCGTCAGTCAAGGTTCCGTCAACATCCATAGCGAGAATCTTTATTTTGGACATTATTCTTCCTCGTAAAGTGATTTTGTAAGATATGTTACAGGAGTATTTACGCGTAATTTGCGCACGTATGTACTAAAATATTCGTTGCGCTGTCTTGCTTGCTCTTCGGTAACGGGACGGCGCATGGTTTTGTCGTAATAGTTGCTGTTAATATCAACCGAAAAACCGTCAAATCCTGCCAGAATGATTTCAGAAGCACCACAAGCTGCCATGAGTTTCAAGGCAACTATTCCGGAAGAATCGTTTACTCCATTTTCGATGGTAATCCATTTTTCATAGTCAATCAAATAGACATTTTCGTAAGAAGACTCACAAACGCCGCTTGTCGCGATAATTTTCTTGTTTTGCTGCAATGCATTATTGAAAGCATCGACACGTGTTGTTAAAACAAAATCTGTATCAAATTTATCAAAAGCATTAAGCGAAATACTAATAACGTCGTTGGAGTTGATGAGCGCATTGATTTCTTCTTGCTTTTCGGTCAAACGTTTGCCCGGGGCGAGAAGTAAAACACGTTTACCCTTGATTTTTTCGGTAAGGGCAAGAATTGTCGGGTCGTCATTAGCATGACGTCTTGCGTTGTAGGAAAGATATAACTGTTCGGCATATTCTTTATCGAAGGATATCTTCTTTTCTTCCGCAATCATGCCAAGCAATTCGGCAACTTGTTCGACGGGCAACATGTGTTTCTTATAAAAGTGTCCGGCATAACTCGGCGTACAGTGATTAACCGAAGAAAGATAATATTCAATCGAATATCCCCAATAGAATTCGGCACGAATTGTGTTTACAACCTTGTCAATAACTTCGAGAAGCGGTTCTATTTTGTAATTCTTGTTATAATAAAGATTAAGGTGTTCAAGGAAAAGCTCTGTATTAAGGTTACCTGCACCTTTGCCCATACCAAGAATAGATGCGTCAATTATCACGTTTCGGGACGAGAAAAATTGTAAAAGTGTAACGGCGTTAGAATAGGATAACTGCAAATTATTGTGGGAATGGAAGCCCATTTGTATATTAGGGTTAAGGTTATGGTCTACAAGATGAACAACGCGGTTAAGGTCGTTCATACGCATTTCACCAAAGCTGTCAACAACATAAAAGGCAGTAGCTCTTGCAAGTTCGGTGTTAACAACGTTGATGAGTTCCAACAATTCTTCATCGCTGTAACGCATAATCGTCATCGGTTGAATAAACAGTTGATAACCTTTTTCCAATACCTTTTTCGCGGTTGAAATCATATTCAAACGGTCTTTTTTATGAAAGGCAATACGTAAACCGTCAATGCCGTTTCCGTCGCATTGCTCCAAAGTATCGGGGTCAAACTTTCCATAGTCGAACATTGCAACATAGGTGGTACCCTGTTTCTTCTGTTTGAGAAAACCTTGGCGTACAACTTTTTCGTCACAAAATTGAGTTCTCCCCTCAGGAGTGCCTTTTTTGGCATCAAGATAACCTAATTCGATGATATCAACACCGGATTTTTCAAGATTACCTAAAATTTGCTCCATATAAGCTTGTCCGAAATTAAAATCAATAACGCAACCGCCGTCACGTAATGTTACGTCTAAAACTTTTACCGAATTCATAAGTTACTCCTTATAGGTTAATATTCATCATAACTTCTGCTAATTGAAAATCTTCGGGATTGTTAATGTCAACAGCTTCTTTGAACGATACTTCTTTGATAAAGGGATTGACACCGATTCGTCTGTGGTATTTATTAAACACATCACTTGTAAAAACATAAACACCCGATGTTTCTCTGAAAATCGGCTCAATGTCTTGACTTCTCGGAATATTTTGCGCATCGAAATTCATCGGCTCTCCGTCTTTCCAAAGAAAATCTTGGATTTTCACAGCACAAAATGCCGAATCATATTCGCCACTTACTACCGCGGAAATGCACTCTTTTATCGTTTCGACTGAAACGAACGGAGCCGTTGCATGTACATAGACGTAAATATCAGCAGGATTTTCGCTCGAAAACGCTTCAAAGATTTGCGAAAAATTTGCAGTAGGGAGATCAAGCTCAGCTGAACGCTTTAAGAACTTCACGCCTTCGGGTAAATATTCACAAACCGCTTCATTACTGCAAAAAACAAATATGTCATCCGCCATATTAGAATCTCGCACAGCAATTAACTGATGTTGCAATAACGGTTTGTCCCCCAATAACATAGTATTCTTTCCGGGTAATCGCTCGTTATTTAATTTTATCGGCATTATAGCAATCGTTTTCATTATTGTTCTCCTATGTCACGAAATAATAATTGCTTTATATCGCACAGTTTTAAAAACAACCAAAATAAATAGTAATTATGCATTCTTGTAATACGCATATATAAAGGACTGTCATTATTTCCTGTTGTATTTTCGGCACAAAATATAAACTCTTTTGTATTCATCATTTTGTGATTATATCTCATTTTTTCGAAAAATGACATCGGATTTCTTTTATCATGGGTGTTCTTCATCAAGTCGGTAAAGTAATAAAAATATGTATCACAAAACTTGGGAATTTCTTCATCTTTAATCAAAGGTAAACGAATTCCAAACAACTTAATATAAACACCCAGGTGATCCGCATGATAAGTATGTGTTAAACTACCATCAACAACGCGATAAAAATACAAAGGCGTAGGTAAAAATACAATGTCAGAGCAAAGTTGGCAATATGGAGAATCAAAAGGAACATCTTCTCCAAAACGTACACTTTCGTCAAACCAAAGATTGTTCTCGCGTATAATATCCATATTGTAAATTTTATTACAAACGCTACCAGATAAAGACATTTTGAAAGCGCCAAAGTATGTGGGGCATTGGTTGAATATTTCAAGTGCTTGATTTTCATCAAGACCGGATACGTATTCATCGTTTTCGTTTACACGGTGAATATTTGATAGAACCCATGCAGTTGGATTCTTTGAAATTGCATCGTACATTAGTTGACAAGTGTCGCTACTAACATAGTCGTCACTATCGAAAAACATAATGAATTTACCCGATGCAATTTTCATTCCGGCGTTTCTTGCGGAAGCAAGACCGCCGTTCTTTTTATGCACAACTTTTATAAACTCATACTTTGTAGCATATTCGTCACATATAGCAGGGCAGGTGTCGGGGCTTTCGTCGTCAACAAGTATCAGTTCATAATCTGTGAAAGTTTGCGCTAAAATACTTTGAACACATTTGTGAATGTACTTTTCGACATTATAAACGGGAACGATTATGCTTATTTTGGGTTTGATGTTAGTCGACATATTATATTCCATGACCTGTTTTATAGGGATCTTTTTTTAATAAACGATATAAATATACGCGTAGTAATCTACCGTATGCATTGAAACTATATAGAAAACGACTGCGCGAAAATAATAGCATGCGGTGTTTAGTAATTTTATCGATCGTTTCTAAATGTTTATAGTCTTTTTTATACTTGCGTATTAAGTTCTGTAAGTCGCACAGAAATTTTTTATTATTTGAAAAATCTTTTTTTACATAAATTTTGTCTACAAAAGACCAAGGATATATAATTGCATATTTTAAGCAAAAGGGAAACAGTTCTGGACATTGCTTGAATGCTTTGCTTATCATATATTCGCCAGCAAAAACTCTGTCGGGATGTATTTTTTCAAGAGTGAATAAACTATCAGACCGTGATCGTGCAAAATATAATTTTGCATCTATTACTGATATTGGAGTTTTAATAATATTTAGTAAATCTGTTGCGAACATAATATCTTCATGGATACGACCATCAAAGAATCTAATATTATCAAAAACATTTCGCTTGTATATTTTGTTCCATACACCTTTTTTTGAGTTTTGAAAGTATTCATGTAAAGTAATATGAGTCGAAATAACATTGTTGTAAGGAAAATAAGTATTTACAGTATTCTCATCTTTAAAAGGTGTAATGTCACATACACAAAAATCAAAGTTGCTTTTTTCAATTTCGTTTAACAGCAATTCACAATATTGAGGATGAATAAAATCGTCGCTATCAACAAAGCAAATATAATCCCCTTTGGCAATGTTTAATCCTGAATTACGTGCTGCAGAAAGACCGCCGTTTCTTCTGTGAATGGTTTTTATTCGTTCGTCTTTCACTGCATATTCGTTGCATATTTGGGGACAATTATCCGGACTACCATCATCTACAAGAATTAATTCGAAGTCGGAAAATGTTTGATTCAGAATACTATCAATACATTTATGTAAGTATGGCTCTACTTTATAAATAGGCACGATGATGCTTATTTTCGGCATAAAAACTCCTTGAAATCTCAAAGCTAGTTGAAAAATTCATATAAATCGTGGGCAAGTATTTTAAAGTATGGTTTCAAATTTAAATCTTCATAATTTGATTTTGAAGATTTAATTTCATAATACACTTTTGTTACATCTTCTAAGTTATCAATAAATTTAATATAATCTAAACATCGAATCCATTCATAACATCCAACAAGTTTAGGGCTTAAACTGTTAATGACGATACATGGAGTGTTTGAAATTGCTGCAAACAACATTCCGTGTAATCTATCGGTTATCACTAATTCTGTAGAACAAAACTCATTGAATTTGTTATCTAAATAGTATGTTCTATCTTCAATACTAACGGAGTGATCAAGACAGGTATCGGTACGCTTGATATTGGTAAAAATCGTTTGAACTTGCTTTAAAATGGAATTTTGATCATTTTCATTTAAAGTTTTTTCGCAATCATTACGCAAGCAAAGCAAACAACCGTTTCGTTTAAAGTTGTTGGTGCGCTTTAATGATAGAACCATGTCGGGAATTAGTTTTACATTAGAATGTAACTGCATCATATTTTTATAAGAAATTTCTTCTCTAGCAAACATGAATAGATTTTTATGTTTTTTATAAATTCTACTCGCTTTATGTTTTTCTTTTTGGAAAAATGGAGTATCCTCATAATGAATTGTGTTAGGGAGAATAGCAATAGAAGAATTTGGATTTTTTGAAATGACTTCGCGTATTAATTGTTCAATGTCAAACCAAATCGAACCTAAATTGCCACCACCATTAATCAATATAGGTCGTCCATTCATGATGCTCAAATATTTGAATTTTTTCATCTTGAAAAGCTGTTTACCTGTAATTTCAATATACTTGAATCCTATCGAGTTTAATAATTCTATTTCGGCTAGTGCTATTGCGTGATCACCTAAATTGTTATGTTCTGGCGTTAAGATTAAAAAAACAGAAGTGGGATTTTCATTCATTCTGTTAAGTAGCGGGCGAATATATTGATGAAAAAATTCATTCTTTTCTTTATAATATAGCTTTGTTTCATACAAGTGACCATGAATCTTTTTGAGTGGCAATAAAATCTTGCTAAACATATATATCCCCTCTATATAACTAAGTATTAATATAAATCGAACACAAAAGAAAAACAAATTAAAATAATTGGATGAAATTTTTATAGTAATCTTCTTTGCTGTATTTGTGCGAATTTTCTTTTCCAGCGTTACTCATTTCTCGGCGCATTTCAGGTGAATGGTACAATTTTAAAACAGCTCTTACAATATTTTGGGACAAATTTTCATCAATCGGTAATTGAATAGCAACTTCGTCGTTTACATATTCGACCATACCGCCCGAAATAGTTGTAATTAAAGGCAAACCTGCGGACATACCTTCAATAGCAACAATCCCTGCACCTTCTTGGCAAGTTGTTGGAATCACCTGTACGTCGCACAAAGAAAACCAAGTAGGTAATTCATTATTGGGAATATATCCGAGTTGTATAATGGCTGGATTTGACTTGATTTGGTTTGCGATTTCAGTTTCAAAATCAGTTTTCGTTTTTAAAGAAAAGCCCGAACTGCCGATCATTAAAAGTTTGATGGGTTTATCGCGTAATTCTTCCATTGCATCAAGTAATTCTCTTATGCCTTTTTCGGGGATAATTCTTCCGCAATACAAAATAAGCAATTCGTCGGCGCTAACACCTAATTCAGAACGTGCTTTATTGCGTGCGTCTGTATCAAGTTGAACGTCAAATTTCTCAACATCAGCGCAGTTAGGCAACACAATATTTTTACCGGGAATTGTTTTGTTAATCACCCAACTGTTTTTTACAAAGGTGCTGATAGAGATTGAATTGTTGATAGTCTTTCTAACGGCAAGATCTTCTGTTCTTTCACCATGAATATGATGGTATAAGTTCTCGCTACCTACCATATCGTTGAAGAAATCGTATGGTGTTTCGTATCGACCTTCCAAGATGACAATATCAATCTTTTCATTTTTTGCAACACAATAACTAAAAAACTCGTTGATACCCATCGGTAAACGTTTGGGTTTGAATATTTTAGTTGATATCCGATTGTAAAACACCTTACAAAAAAATCGATAAAAAGTCCAAGCAGTTCTAAATAAGGGGAGTTCGGGAGACCTATCATTATTGGTATCAAAATAATATATTTTAGAGTGCTTATATTTTATAGTACGAGCTTTTTCGTCAAGTTTTGATACTACAACAAATCTTACCTTTCCGTATTGCTCATTTGTTTCTAATAGAAAGGTTAGGAGTTGCTCGACTGCGCCGCCGCCAATGGCAGGAATAGGAAGGTTTAGAGAGGGGAGTAATAATATTTTTTTCATATTGGACGATTTAATCCTTATTGTTGGAAAAACGTTTTTTTAAAGCACATACGTACCAATAAAAAAACATGAAAATAGGATATGCGCATTCGAAATATTCGGGATGATTTTTTATATTTATTGAAAAATCTTTTCGACAAAACAAAAGCAGTCTTTTCATTCTAAATCTTAAAAATAAAATATAAAAAAATTTATTCTTAATATTACTATTCCTGCATTCGTAATAGTGATTATAAGTCATAACAAACGACCAATGCTTTGAAAGTGTGTATAAATGCTGAATGTTATTATCTTTGAAAAACGTAATCTTTTTATCGAGTGCTTGCAATACATCCATTTTGTCAGGCGACCATGATTTGTTGGAAATGCTATCATTACGTATTAAGTAATAATAAATACTCGAATCAACAATAGCGATATTATCTGTTTTGAAAAGTAATTTGTAAGTTGTAAACCAATCTTCGAAAAGTTTTCTAACAGGGAAACGAACATCATTAAACAAATCTCTTTGAAATAATTTACCGCAAGAATATGCGTAAAACTTACCTTCGTAAATGTTGTACGCGCCAATGCTATCAACAATTTTTACATTAAAATTATTGATTTCGGAAATTTTGATTTGTTCATATACATTTGTTAAAATGCACATACTGATTTTGCATGAGTTTTTAGTAGATGCTTCGTATAATATTTCTAAATATCGCGGATGTACCCAATCGTCGCTGTCAATAAAGGTTATCCATTTGCTGTCACTATTGGCAAATACCCAATCGATACCTGCGTTGCGTGCAGCAGATAATCCGCCATTCTTTTGATGAATTACATGAACACGTGGGTCAGTTTGTGCATATTCATCGCATATTGTAGGACAGTTGTCAGGACTTCCGTCATCTATCAAAATCAATTCAATATCTGTAAAAGTTTGTCCGAGTATACTGTCTACACAACGTTTTATGTATTGTTCGACTTTATAAACAGGGACGATAATGCTCATTTGAGACATAAATTAAATTCCCTCTAATATATTAGAAATATCTTGTATCAGGATGTCAAAATAGGGTTTCAAATGTTCGTTGTTGTAGTTATACTCGCGTTTTGGTATGGATTTATATATGTCGTTGATTTGTGATATATCGTTGACAAAATGTATATACTCTAAAGTCTTTAACCATTCATAACACCCTTTGATTTTTGGGCTTTTACTGTCGATTAATATACAAGGTGTACCTGTTATCGCTGCAAAAATCATACCGTGGAGGCGGTCGGTTATAACAAGTTCGGCTGATTTGAACTGTTGAATTTTTTTACTTAATTCAACACCTCGATTATCTTTTGAAATATAAACACCAATACACGTGTCGGTGCGTGTATAATTGTTTCCGAACATTCTCTCTACTTGACGGATAATAATATCTTCATCCATATCAGTTAGTGTTTTTTCACGATCGTGTCTCAAACATAGAAGACACCCGTCACGATCTATTTTGTTATCTGACATGTCAAGAGATAATACAACATCGGGAATTAACTTAACATTTTTATATGCTGATTTCATGATATTGTATGAAACTTGTTCCCTAGCATATAATAGGAGATTATTATGATGATCATAAATATCCTGTGATTTTAGAAATTCGGATTTTCCAAAATCATTATTTTCATAATAAATTGTATTGGGAAGAATTGCAATGGAAGATTTAGGGTTTCTTATAATAACATCACGTATTAACTGTTCGATGTTAAACCAAATTGACCCTAGATTACCGCCGCCGTTTATCAAAATAGGTCTTCCATTCATAATATTCAGCAAGCGATATGATTGCAGAAGCTCTAATTCCTGACCGCTTATTTCAATATAGTCAATATTTGCAGAATTAAGTATTCTAGTTTCTGCATAAGCAATGGCGTGGTCACCCATGTTATCATGTTCGGGCGTTAAAACTAAAAAAACGCATCGGGGGTTATGGCCGAATTTTGATTTAATCAAAGCGGTGTACTTTTTTTTGATTTTTCTTTGTTCATTGAGAAACATCTTTTGTTCATGGATATAACCATGAAGCTTTCGGAGCGGCAATAAAAAATCTTTACTCATTCTCATATATACGCCTTTATGATTTTTTCATGTTAATTTTTATGTCGTGAAGTTTTTGATAAAACTTTTGTCGGGATAGCCATTCTCGTAATGATTTGGGGGGCATGTTTAGTGTTTCAGGGTGTGAAAAATCACTTTTATAGATCCATTTGACATGTTTCCAATATGGCGTTTTTTTTATTACTTTCAAATTATTTACAAATGCATTATGTATATGTGTCCAATGCCGTTTAGCAATACTTGTTTCCAAATTTCTTTTACCAATAAGAAATTGACGGCAATTAGGTATATAAGTGGGTGCTTCAAAAAAACCGAAATCCACCGGATCCGCACCCTCGGAAATTATACCGAGCATCGTTCGATAACATTTTTCGCACTTGCAACAATTGTTACCGGTTTGCGTTTTCCAACATACGTGTAATGAAACTTTTTCTCCACTTTTCTTGGAATATTCAACTACATTATGTGCTTTGTCTTGACGACTATATTCATATCCATCATGAACTACTTTTGTGTGAGCAAAACGAACATGATTATCAATTGTTGGATGAGATGCGCACTTGATATCTTTATCTAGTGGACAGTTTGACGATGCAATATACAATTTTGATATTCCCTGTTCATATACATATGGAGCTGCGTGCCCTAACAAACCTATTCCATGCTTTAAGTCGTGCCACCAGTTGATTTTTATTGTGTTTTCTAGTTCGTATTCATTGTCGAATTCGCGAAATGTGCTTCTAATTACGATATCGTTAAGATTATACAATTTTGCAGTTTTGGATATTTCATCATGAACAACTTTCCAACCAGATGCATTTTCGTACTTGATATCAGACCCCCAAATTGATATGAGCGCGGGCTTCTCATCCAAATGCATTACCAATGTATTTACTGCATCAAGACCGCCAGAAAAGAAGGTGGCGGATTTTTCTGTAGAAGGGATATCGCATTCAACTAAAGACTTAACTGAAATAATTCCAAGAAAATTGCATTCTGGAAACATTTCAACATATCCTTGTTTGAATTGTGGTATACTGTCATAAAAGGCCTTGTCCAATTCATTTAATTCTAACACGGAATTTGTTAACCATATTATAGGCAAAACATTACACACAAAAGGAACTGCCGCTATAGAATTAGGAATGGATTCTACAGAAAATGTATATTCGATTCTAAAAGGTTTACCAGAAAAGTATTTCCTTAAACCTTCTGTAGTAGTGAACTCATATTCAAGAGTATGTTCTTTTTTTTGTATATTAATCAGTTTAATGATTTCCATCTTTAATAAATCCTTGATTTAGAATTTTCAAGCTGGGAAATCTAATAGAACCCCACCAACGATGTTCCCAGTTTAATATTTTCTTATCTTCAGTATTATTTAATATTTCTATACTACAAGCGCGTGTAACGTGGTCTAAAATGACACTATTTCCAACTTCGTCACTTTGAAATAGCGCGATGCTGAAAAAGTATTTTCCTTCCGCAAGCATACTGGTATCAAATTCAAGATTTGTTATTTGTGTTTCGTCAACGGAAAAATTGCCTAAACTTTCCGATTGAACTAGTCCAACAGGAGAGTCATCTCTATATCGAACAATCATTCGAAATTTGACATCAGATAAATTTGCCTTTGCAATCCAATCAAGTTTAATCTTTAAGAACTCGCCTCTTGTGCATACCGCTTTGGTTTTGTTAAGAAATGCAATTTGCTGCATAAAAGCTTTGTTGGTTGAACTTTTGGGTCTATCTCGTTTTGATAAATCATTTAAACAAGAGAATTCGTCGTCGGTTTTGTTTAAATATATAGTTATTGCCTCCTCAACATTCCCCTCAAAAACAACTTTTCCTTGTTCTAAAACAACACATCTATCGCAAAGCTGGCGAATGGTGTTCATGTTATGTGAAACGTATAGAACGGTTCGCCCTTCTTTCTTTGCGACCTCGCGCATTTTATCAAGACATTTCTTTTGAAATGCCATATCACCGACTGCCAAGACCTCGTCCATGATCATTATTTCAGAATCGAGGTGTGCGGCGATAGAGAATGCGAGTTTAACATACATGCCCGAAGAATAACGCTTTACGGGAGTATCAATAAATTCGCGAACTTCTGAAAACTCGATGATATCTTCCATTTTTGCATCAATTTCGGCTTTAGTCATGCCTAAAATTGCGCCATTCATATACACGTTTTCTCGGCCGGTCAGTTCGCCGTTGAAACCTGTGCCGACTTCGAGCATAGAAGTGATACGACCGTAAATATCTATTTCGCCTTCGGTGGGGGCGGTAACGCGGCTTAAAAGTTTTAACATAGTACTTTTGCCTGCACCGTTTCCGCCTATGATGCCTAACGCTTCGCCTTTATAAACGGTCAAATCAATACCGTTTAATGCCATAAAGGTTTGTCCGATTAAACGTTGGTCTTGACCAATTTTTGTATTGGGATCTTCTTTTCCGCGTCTGCGAGCCCACCAACTTTGTAAATCTGCAGTTAGCGTGCCACCACCAATTTGACCGAGTTTGTATTGTTTTTTGACACTGGAAAGCTTTATTGCTATTTCTCGATTAGTACTTTGTTCACTCATAACTACACCTCAGACCGTATCCATAAAGGTTTTTTCAACTTTGTTAAAGATCATAATTCCGAACATGGTAACTGCGATGGTTAAAACCCATGAGATTACAAGATAAATAGGCATGATAGTTCCCTGACCGAGAATTGCATATCTAATCGCTTCAACGGGTGCAGTAACAGGGTTGATCATAAGAATGGTTTTCATCAAGCCCATATTGAGTTGTGACATAGGGTAGACAATCGGTGTAATATACATCCAAAGTTGAACACCAAAGGTTACAAGTACGGTTAAATCGCGATATTTAGTAGTAAGACTAGAAATAATAATGCCAACACCAAGTCCAAGCAAACCCAAATGAACAATTTCAATAGGAATAAAAATCCAGGCTATCCAATTGGGGGAAACTTCGCCAACGGCAAGATAATAAATTAAAAAGCCTAATACTAATAATATCTGTATGCCAAACTGTATTATCGATGAAAGCACGTTGGATATCGGTGTGGTTAAACGAGGAAAGTAAACCTTACCAAAAACACCTGCATTTGAAGTAAAAGTACTCGCATTTTTATTCACACACGCTGCAAAGAACGTCCAAACCGCATTACTTGTTAAATAAAACAATATTGCAGGGACACCATCGGTTCCAATACCTGCGATTCCGCCGAACACAAAAGCATAGATCAAACCGCTTATTAACGGGTTTAAAAATATCCACGCCGGACCGAGAACCGTTTGTTTGTATGTAAGTGTAAAGGACCTTTTAGTAAACAATACAATAAGGTCTTTGTATTGCCAAACTTCTTTTAGGTTAAGAGAAAACAATTTGTGTTTTGATGTTATGTGCGTGTGATATTGCTTGTTTGTGTTTTCTTCCATTTTGATACCCCTTTTCAAAACAATGTGTCAAAATCAACTCTTTGGAAAACTTCAAGTTTGCCGCCGCGCGTTGCGTTGAAAATTTTAGATTTATTAGTTTCGTCACAATATTTTTTCGCATCCATATAAGCGCGAGTATTATTACCCATATCATGAATTGCGATATCTTTTATGTCGGTGTCATAACCTTCACAAAAGTAATCCTTGGCATTCGGATCAAACACTACGTTGCCGTCAATATCAATCGTTTTTTGATAATTATGGTCTACACCAAGCAAATAAATCTCCGAAAAACCCATATATGCGGCAATTTGCATACATGTGAATGTGACTGTGCCTCTGCATTCGATTTGATGCGCAATATCGGGTGAAAAACTGAAGGGGAAGCGTTCCTCGTCTTTATAGTTGAGATGGAAATATAACGCATCCGTGACGTTAACTCCGTGCCACCAGTTTAATTCAATAGGAATGAATTTTTCTTTTGTCGGGATTGCGTTGATTTCGGTTTGTTTCTCTTTTATAATTAACTCATCTTCGCATACATAAAATGTAGGACGCCATTTTGTTTGCTCGAACATTTTATATATTCTGTTCATTCCAAATGTTATTTCGTTCCTATCGTGAAGTAAATCTAAGTCGTTTGGGTGCAAACTCGGTCCGTTTGCGACAATAAAGCAACGTTTGCCTTTGAATTTATTTTCGTATAACTTGATGTTCTTGCCATATTTGGTTAATTCAAAATGTTTCTGCTGAAACGGTTGTATGATTCGAGATTGTATTGATTTTAAAAGATTCATAATTTATCCTTGAAGATTTTTTTGATCCGTGAGAAATAATTTAGAAATTTGATCAAATGCCAAGAGGCTATTCTATAAGCGAATTTATACGCAGGGTGAATATCGCAATTTGATTTTAGTAACGCTTCTTTGAATTTGCAACTCTTTAATATGGATTTGTTGTATTTGATTTTTTGAAAATATGACAATTTAGATTGTGGGCGAAAGGTATTATTTAGGATACGTTCTTGCGCGAATAAAACGCTATTATAGAAAAGCACCATTTGCTCATCCGAAATATCCCATTTTTTCAAGTAAAATAACAATTCGCTATCGATATAATCATAAATCTCTTTTAGGTTATCGTGATACTTGCTGTCCAACGAACCGTCAACTGATTTGGTATAGTTATAAAGTGGCTTGTTTATAATTGCTATTTTATCGCGAGTATGATCCAAGAACCTAAAATTGAAAATTAAGTCTTCGCCTAATGAAATATGTTCTGGCATTTTAATGCGATTGTTTTTGACAATATCAATTTTGAAAACCTTATTCCAAAGCGCAGCGTCTAAGACATTGGAATGTAATGTCATTATTTGTTTGCGATTGGAATACCGTACTGTATTGTCAGTATGTTCGTTAAGATACGATTGCGTTGTTTCAGTTGAAATTATTGTATTATATTCGCACCAGAAATTATCGCATTCGGGATTACCATCAATCAATCGAACGAATTCGGACAAATAATCAGGATGATAGGCATCATCGCTATCTATAAAAGCAAGGTAATCTCCGTTAGCGTGTTCAATTCCATTGTTTCGCGCTTTAGAAACGCCAGAATTGGGTTGGAATATGTATACAAATCGATTATCAGAACTAGTGAATTCTTCGCAAATTAAACGTGTATTATCGGTAGAGCCGTCATCGATAATTATAACTTCGAAGTTTTGATGTGTTTGTCCAATTAAACTTAAAAGAGTTTTTCTAATGGTATTTTCGGCGTTAAACGCAGGAAGTATTACAGAAAATTTCATTTAATGCACCAATAAATTCGACTTATTTGATGATTTTTGCCGGAACGCCTGCGATTATCGAAGAAGGCGTATCAAAAGAATGATTAACGAGCGCATTAGCACCGATAACAACGTCATCAGCTATAAAGATATCTCCAATCAATACAGCGCCGTATCCAATATCAACGCCGTTGCCTAAAATGGGAGTTTTATCGTCTTTTCCGTTGTTTCCGATGCAATTCGCGCCGTGTAATTTGCAATTTTCTCCAGCCTGTACCGACGAATTGACTATTATTGAACCTGCGTGAAAAATTTGCAAACCTTTACCGAAACAATTTGGTCCGATTTCAATTCCTAAGAGAGAACCCAATTTATTTTTTTTTCGTTCGTAATATAATCCAAGCAATCCTTTGATTTTGTTGCCGTTTGCAGTGTTTATATAGTATTCCTGATACCTTAAAAGATACAAATACTTTTTTATTTTCAAATAGGGACAATTGGTGAATTTGGCGATTAAAATGTTTTTAAGGCCACTGGGATTATACCACGAATTGTCAGATTCAATATAATTGATTAAATCCTTTTTTGAAGTGATCATTTTGGACCTCTGTGACAGTTACTTTCTTTAATAATTTCACTTGTGAATTAAATGCCTATTCTAAACCGATTGCGAATTTTACACGTTTGCAGCAATGATATTTTGGAAAAAAACAACCATATTCTTTGTTTGAAACTTAAGAAGTTGTGTTCAGAAAGAGGTAAGCAAATTTTTCGTGTTTTATTTATTATATGAACGCACATCGATATTTGTTTTGGTTCCAAGTGTATTAAAGCCATTTGCATTGCGTATATACATGAAAACCAAAGTGAGAATTTTGCGAGGTCGGTGTGTTCAGGGAAGTGTGTCTGTATATATTCTACACGTTGAACTTTTGCTTCGATAGAATCAAAGTGTTTCATCGAAAAATTAGAACCCATAATGCTGTCGTTGCGTTGTCTGTAATAATAACAAGGTTCAGGAATTATAGAAATACATTTAGCGTTTCCAATGGCTTGATAACTCCAAAAAACATCTTCATGACATTTGCCGACTTTAAACGGTATGTCTTTAATAATTTCTTTCTTATATAATTTGTACCATACCGGTTGCTTTAAAATATCTTCTTTGACGATAGCCTTTATGCCAGTGCTTGAATCCAAAACATATTCGTCGCTTGGTGTCATAATAAAAGTATCGGTATCATTATCATCATAAAAACAAGAGATTCCGCAAGCGGATATATCGCTGGATTTATCTTTAATGTTTTTAAATAATAGGCTATACATGTCTTCACTAATCCAATCATCGCTGTCGACGAAACCTATATATTCGCCGGTCGCCATGGCCATGCCAGCATTACGTGCATCTGATAAACCACCGTTTTGTTTATGAATTACTTTAATGCGTGAATCCCTGGCTGCCCATTTGTCACACATTTGAGGGCAGTTATCAGGCGAACCGTCATCAACAAGTATAATTTCTAAATTTGTGTATGTTTGATTTACAATACTTTCGACACATTCGTCAAGATATTTTTCAACCTTATATATAGGTACTATAACACTTATTAAATCCATTTTTTACCTTTGTGATTAAAATTATAATTCATATTTTTTAGAAACACCAGTGATTTTATCATACACGAAACGAATGAATTTATAAAGAGGAAGCGCATATGCGACGCATAAGGCCATCAAAAATACCTTTTTAGAAGAACAAAATGTTTTTAAGTGTTTGTTTTTGATTTCGCTGCGCAAATTATTTTTAGCATTATCGGCATCTTCTTGCCAATCTTTTTGCGTGGCGACGGAAATGAGAGTCCGTATATATCTTGTATAAACCACCGAATATAATATGGAATGTGGGCTTATATCGCTAATAATAAGTTTTAAAACTTTTATAGGATCAGTAATTTTATATCGGTGGATTTTTGAAGTTGCAGCGGAACCCTTTCGAAGAATATAATGGTATGGCGTGATATCGTGAAAAATAGAAACGTTGGCATTTGAAAATAAAATATAATTAAGAAGGAGATCTTCGTTAATACGAATAGAATTATCCCATATTTCAGATAAGGCGAAGTTCATCAAATGGCTTTTGAATAATTTGTTACACAAGCCGGGTTCTATAAATTCGCCTGTTAACAAGTCAAACAACCCTTGTTCGCGTGTTTGTACAACTGTACGCCCTGTTCCGTAATATAAATCTTCGTGCCCGTCGGGGAAAATCATTTTATAACCGCAGTGAGAAATATCTGCATTGTATTTAATTGCATTGGATAATAGACGCTCATACATGCACGGTTCAATATAATCATCCCCGTCTACAAAGGCTATAAACTCTCCTTGCGCAATTTCGATGCCAGCCATTCTTGCGCTTGAAACACCGCCATTTTCTTGGTGAATTGGTATGATTAGATTGCATTTTTGGGCATATTCATTTATTACTTCAGCTGTTCCATCTGTCGAGCCATCATTAACGACAATGATTTCTATATTTGTGTAGGTCTGTGCTATAATAGAATCCAAACAACGTGGTAGAAAATCTTTGATGTTATATGCAGGGACTATAATTGATATCAAAGGGGTATTCATCACACTATATAACCTATCTTTCCATTTAGCTCGTCTTTTTGTTTCAATCGGTTTTCAATGGAAACTTTTTCTCGAAGCGTATACTCAGCACCATAGCAGACGGAATTGCACATGTTTTCTTTTTCCTTGGTAAGATAGTCGTCCATTGAAGAGATGACTTTTGTAGGACTTCCTGCGACAACGGTGTTGTCAGGAATATCGTGCGTTACGGTACTATTCGCTCCTATGATAACATTATTCCCAATGTTAACGCCGGGCAATACAACGGTTTCGGCTCCTATAAAAACATTGTTGCCGATATTGACTCTGCCAATTTTTGTATAACCCAAAAATTGTTTTGTACTGGCATCATGACAAAGGATATGTACTCGTGGTGCCATAGTTACATTATCACCGATTTGTATTAGCCAACAATGTGATGGATCAAGAATGACGCCGTTTAATCTGGCAAAATTTTTGCCTACCGTCATTCCCATTTTGATTAGTTTTTCGGTTGTGAATTCGCCTCTGAGGCGATAAATAATTTCTTTAATAAAGTTCATAAAAAACCTAACTTGTCAATATTAACATATCTTCAACGGCTTTAACTGTACGTTCGGTGCTAAAAAATCCACCGCGTTCATTAGCCATTTTTTTATAATGTTCCAATAAATCTGGTTGCTCGATCAAACGCTTTATAGCTTGATATAATTTTTCATCATCATTTTCTGTTATTATTCCATATTCATTGTTGTAACCAAGCATCTCTTTCATTCCGGAAACATCAACAGTACAGACAGGTGTTCCTACAATAAGTGCTTCGGTTGCAGCAGTTGAAAACCCTTCTGCATGACTGGCGCAAACATATAAATCGCATTTTGAAACATATTTATATGGATTTGTTTGATAGCCCCAAAAGGTAACATGCGCTGTTATATTGTTGTTTTCGCATTGCTTTTTCAACTTGGCGAATTCGTCTCCGTCACCAAGTATATGAAAATGAACATTCTTGCCATCTTCAATCAATCGTTTTTGAATATTCAACATTCGATCAAACCCTTTAACCTGAGCAAGTTTGCCGACGGAACACCAATTGAATGAAGTCGTAGGAAAGTTGCCATCAATGCTTTCGAATGATTTTTCAATCATTGACGCCGACTCATTGGTATTATACAATATAATATTGTTTTCTGTTTTACACCATTTTTGGAAAGCATCTCGAACACCTTCTGAAACGAACACCATTACATTTGCACGTTGGTAACACTTGGTACATTCGGCGAAGTTACGAAAAGACATGGCTAATTCATGTTTATTGTGCATTGTACAATGTACCCAAGAAACGACTTTTATTCCGTCGGGCGCACCGCCAACTATTCTTGCGGTAGGTCCTTCAAGATATGAAACTACAATATCATAATCGTCTTTTATGAGCCATTTGTATAGTTGCTTTGGAGAAAGTAACTTCAAATAGTGTGAGTTGCCAGGGATAGGATATTTGAAACAACTTATGTATTTGACATCATCATTTAAAAACTGTTTGTTTACACCGACGTCGAATAGGGACATGACTGTAATCTCAAACTTGGTTTTGTCCATATTATTGACAAGGTTTACGAGAACTTTTTCCGCCCCTCCGACGGATAAATCATGTATTATAAACAGTACTTTCTTCATATCAATTCTCTTTATGTTTTAATTTTGATGTAAATCGAAAGTAAAAAACCAAACGGAATAGCCAACAGCGAAATAAAAGTTTTTGACGAATAAGAAAATAGTTTTCTGATTTTTTTTGCTAAAATAAGACTTGATACGAGGTGGATGGAATGTTTAAACTTGAAATTAAAAGAAGTATTCGGGAAGCTTAGATATAATTTTCGTATTTCGGCAAAACTATTAGGACTGTTCAAATACTGTTTAAGCATTGAATCTGTCATTCCACCAACTTGATATTCTACAAATCTTAAATTTTCATTTAAAACCAAAAAGTCGTAATTTTGACTTATTTGAAGATGCATATAATGCGGATTAAAGTTTTTTTCGCCTTGAAAAACCTTCATAGGCGCGAATTTTTTATAAAGTTCTGTACGGACAACGTTTGTACGGTCGCCATTTACGATGGGATATTTGCCTGTCAATAAATCAATAAGGTTAATACATTTTTGGTCGGGCAATTTGTCACCAATGACGTTACCGTCTAACGTAAAGTCCAACCCGACTATTCCGGCATATTGGTCTGAACCGTGAATACTCCAAAAATTCAAAATTTTTTCTATTGCATCATCGGGCATAAAATCATCGGAATCAATACAAACACATAAATCTGTTTCGATATGCGAAATCGCTTCGTTGTATGCTGTATGTAACCCACCGTTTGCTTTATAAAAATATAAAACTTGGAAATCATTTGGTTCGTTTACCCACGAGGTGGCGAGGTCTTTGGTACCATCTGTTGAACCATCGTCGATTATCATCCATATAAAGTTTTTACAAGTTTGACGCTTCATACTTTCGTAGCATCTCGGTAGTAAGTCGGCACGATTATATGCCGGAGTAAAAACCGTGATTGGAAACATAGTTATTTTCTCCGATTTTTATAAAAGAATCGTATAAATTTACAGGTCAATTTAAAACCGAATATTTTGCATAAAATATTAAGTATATATATTTTTTTATTATTATTGTGGTAAGACAAAATCCAAGAAAATGCATCTAATTTTGAAATACATTCTTTGCATTCGTTTTTTGCTAGTGCTTGTACGATAAAGAATGTTCCGTATTGATAAGCTGTATAAAACAATAAATAATCCTTGATTTCATTATTTAAAGCTACTATGTCAAAGCAAGAAAGAATATTATTGCATAAATCGATGCATTTCTTGTCATTGATTGCGTGAGATGCGGAATCCAACCTTTGTCGATAACAATATGGTGAAATGTTAAGCGAGTCGAGCGAATGAGCATTTGTTAAAAGGTTTAGACACCAAACGATATCTTCAGAATAAACGCCGACTTTAAAAGGTTCGGTTTTGAGAAGGGTATCTCTTTTTATCATTTTGGTACAAGGTGATGACGTGAAAATGAAATTACTCATTAAGTAATCTAGTTGTTCATTTACAGTATTCAAAAAAATTGGCATCGAAGAATTCGTTATATTTTGCTCGACGATTCTGTTGGTATCGGAATAATATTTTTTGAAATAAAAACACAAAATATCGGGATTTGAGGTTTGGACACGTTTGACGAGTTGCGAGATCGCAGAAGTGTCGTCAAAATAATCATCTCCATCAATAAACAAAACATAATCACCAGAAAAACACTTGATGCCAACGTTTCTCGCATCTGATGTGCCACCATTTTCTTTATGGACAACGATTACATTATCATGTGAATTTGCATAATTATCGCATATTAGAGGTGATTTATCTGTTGAACCGTCATCGACAAGTATAATCTCTATATTATCGTAATCCTGATTCAAAACACTGTTTAAACATTCATCAAGATAAGTTTCTACATTGTATACGGGTATAATAACACTGATTTTTACGCTATTATTCATAATTAGAGCCTTTAAAAACTATATTATGGATCTAACAAATTCTACAATATCAATAGACCTATATGCATATGAGAAGTCTTTGACCATATATGCAAAAAAGAGTAAATAACAACTGCCCACGATGACAAATGCGGCACCGCGGGATTCTTTGTTGAACATTTCTTCAACTACCCAAGGCAGAATCAAAATAGTACCTATTTCAAAATAAACGGCACTTCTTCCAAATAAAGTGGCCGCGCTAAATATCCCCATACACATTATTAAAAAACTGAGTATGCTCATATTCATAAACAAATGACGATTTTTATTGTAAGAAGGATTTAGGAGTTCTAGAAACAGGAACGAAAGTATGGGTGGGACGGCAAAAACAGCTAATCGAAATACGTTTATGCCTTGTGAATCCAATAAAACTTCTTCGTTTAAGCTTTTGCCCGCGTCTTCAGCGACGGATAAAAAACTCGTGATTGTTGATTCAAAAGTGAACAGAACAATAATTACGGCACCAATAATAACGTATGTAAAAATTGTCCAAGGTCGCCCTATAAATAATGGCAAAACAATCAACATTATAGCGTATGCGTGGAAAAGAATGGCTATAGTTAGTAAAAGATAATACACTATATATCTTTTTTTTAACAATTGGTCAATACCTATTAAACTTACTGCGATCGCCAAGCCTTGCTTCATTGCAGACATTGGAACTAATACCATGCCGATACAGAAAAACAAAAGGATGCTGAATGGGAAATTTGACGAATATTTAGCTATAAACCAGATGATACACGAAATAGTGAAAAATGCTACGACTGTAAAGAATAAGTGGTGATTATCCATTACGTTGTGTCTAAAAAAACTCTGTAAATAATAAAACAATGGGTTTGAAAAAAAGCCTGGCGAAGAATCATGATATTCTGAAACGGTAGGCGAATCCATGAACATTGTAATATAGTTTTGAGTGTCGTCGTAGTGCGTTCGAAGTCCGATTAACAGACTTAACATGATAATAATAATTATGATAGGAATATCGAGTTTTCGTTTTTTTGTGAGCGGAACTACCAATATGCCGTGCTGAGAACAATACGCCAAGCACATTGATACTGCTAAGAGTATCATGAGTTTTATCATAGTTCTATGCTCCTTAATAGTTAATCGAAAATTTCTTTTAAAGTTAGTTCCACGACCATGTCTTTATCAAAGGATTCTTCCATGTGCTTTCTTCCGTTTAACCCCATTTGTATTCTTTCTTGTTGGGACATCTGAATAAACCGTTTGAGTGCCGAGTACAAACTTGCGCTATTTCTCGGTTCGGTTAATAAACCGTTTTCGCCGTCTGTTACAGACTCTTTACAACCGTGAATGTTGGTTGTGATAAGAGGTCTGCACATGGCGGCTGATTCAAGCAGGGTATTTGACATGCCTTCATGCCAAGATGGCAGTACGACACAATGCGCTTGTTCTATAAACGGTTTTACATCTGATTGGAAACCGTGGAATTTGATTAAGTTCTCTTGCTCCAATTGCTTAACGGCTGCTTCGTAATTATCTTCGTACCAACCAATAAAATCAAATGCTGCATACGGATATTCTGATTTGATTCTTTTAATAGCTTCGAAATATTCGTCAACACCCTTTTCACGCATGATTCGCCCAACGAAAAGGAAACGAATAGGTTGTTTATCGGTAGGGTAGGCAACAGGTGCAAATTCTTTCAAGTTAACGCCTGCACCGGGCATAACAACGGCTTGATCAACTTTGATTATTTTGTCGTTCACCAACGTATTTTTGTTGCCCTCGTTTTCAAAGAAAACGCGTTTTGACTTTTTGAGAGAGAACTTATAAAGAAAAGAAACGATTTTTCTTGTTAAATTTTGTTCTTGAAAAGTAGAACCTAACCCTGTGACATTCGCATAATGAGGGATTTTTAAAGATTGACATGCAAAACCGCCGTAAATGTTGCATTTTATTGTGTATGCTATAATTTTATCGGGGTGTTCCTCTTTGATTAAGCGTTTGTATTCGCGTAATAACTTCAAATCTTTAAGAGGGTTCATTCCTCTTCTTTCAAAATCGGTAAAAACGACACGGCTACCGTATGATTCTAAAATTTGTTTGTTTTCATCGTCGCAATTGGGGATAGAAATAACAACATCATGACCGTTTTGCGAAATTGCTTTGATCAATTCTCGCCTGAAAATGCGTAAAGTATTAAAATGATTTGCTAAAATCAAAATCTTCATTTTATTGCATCCAAAATCTTTTTTGAGATACTTTTTCCGTCTAAACCGAACTGTCCGCGAAGGTATTTTTGATTTCCAACATAAGTGGAATAACAATCAGGAACTCCGATTTTTAGTAAGCGTGCTTTATGATCAAATTCCGAAATAACCTCGGCTACTGCGCTTCCAAATCCGCCGATGGTATTGTGTTCTTCGCAAGTGACGATAACATCGTATTTATTTGCCACATCGATAATAGTATCTTTGTCAAGTGGCTTGACGGTGGGGAAGGTATATACAGCAGGATTGATTCCATTGGACTTTAATTCTTCGCGTGCTTGAAGTATTTCATCGCATATAGCGCCAGTTGAAAATATAGCAACGCGTTCGCCATCGGATATTTTAATAGCTTTGCCAATTTTAAAATCGTTAAGCGGTCCGTTATGGATCGGCTTTTCGCCGCCCCTGCCAAGACGAAGATAACACGTACCGTGATATTCGGCGATAGCTTTTGTTACAGCGACCGTTTCAAAAGAATCGCATGGCGCAAATACAGCAACATCGGGGAGCGCACGCATTATAGCAATATCTTCGGTTGCTTGGTGGCTCATGCCGAGCGAACCGTAAACAAAACCGCCGCCTATGCAAACGATTTTAACGTTAGCATTGTGATATGCGCAGTCGTTTCTGATTTGTTCAACACATCGTAGTGTAGGGAAATTACCAATAGAATATGTGAAAACGGTTTTGCCTTCTAACGACATTCCTGCCGCAAGGGAAGTCATGTTTTGCTCTGCGATACCTGCGTTAATGAATTGATCAGGCAATGCTTCCCAAAAAGGTTTTAATACACCAAAACCAAGGTCGCCTGTTATAAGCTCAATATTCGGATTGCTTTTGGCAAGTTCTATGAGTGTTTTAACGAATGTATCTCTCATTATTATGCCTCCTGCTTGTTCCAAGTGGGTTTATATGTTTCGGACATGGTATGGTGAATATCTTTATTGATTTCATTAGCATCAGGAAGTTTAGGATTTATAATTCCGTTCGGAGTATAAATGTCTTGTACGCCATCAGGTTTTATTTTGTGAAGTTCGTTTACTGCACAGTCATATTCCCAACCATCGTGCGGAAAACGGTAATGCCAAAGAATATCTTCTTCCATAAAGGAAACGCCCTTGCCTTTGATGGTTTCGGCAATTATTACGGTGGGTTTGCCGTTTTTTATGGTATTCATTTTATCGCGAAGCGCATCATGGTCGTGCCCATTAACGACAAATGTATTCCAGCCGAAAGCGAACCATTTATCATAAAGAGAACCTGCGTCAAGTGTGTTTACGCAATAATCAAGGCTTTGCATTTTGTTGTTGTCAACAATGGCAATGAGGTTGTCAAGTCCAAAATGAGTTGCTGTTTGCGCCGCTTCCCAAACAGAACCTTCGTTACATTCGCCGTCGCCTAATACAACAAAAACCTCGTGTTGTTTTTTATCTTTTTTTGCGGCAAGTGCCATGCCAACGCCGGCGGATAAGCCATGTCCTAACGAACCGGTTGAAAAATCAACGCCCGGTAAATGATGAGAAACGTGACCGGAGAGTCTGCTTCCATTTTGGTAGTGGGTTTTCAATTCGTCAACTGCGAAAAAACCCGATTCGGCAAGAGCTGCATATACCGAACCTCCTGCATGTCCTTTACTTAAAATAAAACGGTCGCGGTCACACCATTTGGGATTGGTGGTGTCGTATTTTAAAATATCAGAATACAGTACTGCCATTATATCAGCGACAGAAAGAATTGCACCGATATGGCTTCCGCCCGAAAGATGCGTCATTTCAATGCCGTGTCGTCGTATAAGCCAAGCTAATTGTTTGCTGTCCATACTGTATTAACCTCATTTGAATCATTTTGTGGTTTGGATGCCAATAAGATAATCCATGAATTTGCAATGCAAGAAAGTTGCTTTTTTATAAATGAAAATAATAGCTGCTGGAACTATAAAACCAATCGCAAAAAGAATGGCGATGATTATTAACCAGTTTGTACCTATACGACGTAAAATTACATCTGTAAACGCCTGTATAGGCCATGAGTAGAGATAAATCGTAAAATTATATTGCGTGATTATTTTAGACGACTTTGTGAATTTGAAAACAGAAAGTGACTTCCCAAGATTCCAACATGCCCAAACAAGGAACATGCCAACGATAAAATTATTAAAAGGAATGTATTTAATTGGTTGATCGCTGTACGGGTAAAACATATCTCCGCCAATAATCGGGGTGTATCTAAAAGCAGCGTTTCCAAAAGGATATAAGAAATATGTGCCCAATGCACCGATAACAATCCAAAGCCAATTCTTCCAGTGCTTGTCCCACAGAACAGGTTTGAGAAGCGCGGTGATAATGCCGCTAGCATAGAACAATGCAACTTGGCTCAAATCGTAAAGAACAAAGTAATCAGAAAGAAGAGGGAATATTGCAAGTGCGAGAGAAACTAAAAAACCAATTATAAGCCCTGCACGATACACAAAATTGGACTTTTTCACACAAGCACGCCAAGCACCCCAAGCGAGATCGAGTATTAAAAACGTGGGAATGAACCAAAAATGTCCCCATACACCTATACGTGGAATTAAAAACGTAGTGGTTAGAAAATATTCAAAACTCAAAGAAACAATGTCGCTTGTATCGCCCAAAAGTGATTTTGGATAGTATGCAAGTGCGGTTAGTACGATATAAGGTACTAGGAATTTGCATATTTTACCCAATGCCCATTTGAAATAACCGAGTTCTTCGACGCTACGCGAAAAAACCATTAAGTAACCGCCGATGAAAAAGAACAACGGCATATGAAACGTATATATGAATCCATTCAAGTGACTATACCAAGTACCATGCCAACTTTCATCAATGGGGTGTGAATGTCCCCATACGACAAGCAAAATGCCGATGACATATAAAACGTCTATATATCGAAAACGCTTGTCATCACTTTTAATGAGACCCTTTGGATTAAATTCACTAAAAAGAGTTTTTATCATTTGAATTATTTCCTTTACACTTTGTAATTTATACCGTGTTTTCCATTTCTGCTCGTTTTTTATCAACAATCGCTTGGACATCGGCAGGGAGTTTCTGCGTTCTGGTAATCACCTTGTAAACAGTCCAAAATAGACATTTCAAGTCTCCGATAAAACTGTTATTATATCGATAATAAAGCTGTAATTCGAGTTTAAGTGGTCTGACCGCTTTTAAATAATACTCATCGGGGTCTGCGGCTTCTGTAAAACCTTTAAACTGTTCGAAGTTTGTCATCGAAGCCCAATCGGTAACACCGGGTTTTAAATCGAGAATCGGCATTTCGCGTTCGGTGTACATATCTATGTACACTCTCAATTCAGGCCGCGGTCCGACGAGACTCATATCACCTTTAAGTACGTTTATCAATTGAGGAAGTTCGTCTAACTTTGTATTGCGGAGAAAGTGGCCGACGCGGGTGATTCTGTCGTCGTTATTTCCGACGTTCCATTTTCCCTTGCCCTCGCAATCGGGGCGCATACTGCGAAATTTGTAGATTTTGAAGTCCTTACCATGTTGGCCTACACGAACTCCGCGGAAGAAAACACCGCCACGCGAATCGATAACGATCATAAGGGCAAGTATGAGGAAAATAGGGGAAAGAATTATTAAACCCAAAAGGCTTACAGTAAAATCAAAAACTCTTTTCATAAAACACCTTTACATATTAGCGCCGTCAACCGGGATATTGGTCGCTTGCATAAAAGAGGACTTGTCGCTTGCCATAAATAAAACTGCGTTTGCAATTTCTTCGGGGGTACCAAAACGGTTAACCGCTTGATGATGGCGTAAAAAATCTTCGACCTTCGGTTCACCTGCTTTGATGGATTTGTCCCAATAGCTGCCTTCAAAAGCAACGGCGCCGGGCATAACCGAACACAAAACAACACCCGTCGGAGCAAGCTGTCTGCCTACCGTTGTTACGTAAGCGTTTAAAAACGCTTTGGCAGAAGCATATAACGGATTGCCTCGAAGCATAATCGCAGAAATTGATGAAATATGAATAACTCTGCCATACCCGCGTTCTATCATCGGAGGAATAAGACGACTATTCATATCTATAGCAGCAACGGCATTGAATTTCAAAGCGTAATTCCAATCATCAGCGCCACCTAAATGGTCACGGCTGATAAGCGAACCACCGACATTATGAACAACAACGTCAAACACGCCGTATTTTTGTAAAAGTTCATCAGCGAAACTTTGGGTATCGCATTCCATAATGTCCTTTACTTCATAAGCGAAAGAAGATGCACCCGATTGTAAAGCTTCGCTTTCGACTTCTTTTAAAAGTTCTTCGGAACGCGCTATCGCAACAATTTTCGCACTTTCTTCGGCAAAACCTTTTACAATTCCTCGCCCGATGCCTTTACTGGCACCCACTATTAACACATTTTTGTTCTTTAATCCAAGATCCATACAAAGCACCATTTGAATTTAATTATACTTAAATATACTATAACACAAGTTTCAACTGATTTCAAGTGTATTGGATACAAAAAACCAACGTTTTGTTCATAAAAAATCCAAAATTCAACATTAAAAATGATTAAAAAGAGAAAAATTCAAAAATGCTCCCAATTGGAAGCATTTTTAATATCTAATCTAAACAACGATAAAAGTGCCGAATGCGATACGTTTCAAGAGCAAATAGTCGGTAGAATCTAATTGATTGCTTCTGTCAATATCGGCACGTGTTTGTTGAATATTGGTTAGAGTATATGTGCCGAAACAAGCACGTTTGACAAGTAAATAGTCAACCGAATCGATGACCGTATCTTCGTTTAAATCGCCAAATTCGGAACGTTTGGGATTCGACAAAATTGCATTTTCGAGTTTTGCTTTTTCAGCGTTGATTTCGTCGCTTGTTTTTCCGTTGGTGGAATAAGCTTTTGCATTGGTAAGCGCCTCTTGAATAGCCGACCATTCTTCATCGGCATAATCGGTTTTGTCAAGTGATTCACATGCATTTATAACTGCGTTGAATTCTGCAATTGCTTGGTAATTATCGCCCCAAGTAACCGTTGCTGTACATCCGCTAAGCCAATTGTTGTCCCACATTTCGGGTTGAACGCCGACCATACAACGAATTTCTGCAAGTTTGTTGCAATTGTTAAATGCATATCTGCCTATTTCTTCAACGGTATAGGGGATCTCAATGGCTGTAATAGTAGAACAGTTGTTGAATGCGTATTCTCCAATGCTTTCGAGAGTTTGAGGAAGAGTGACATTGGGGAGTTTTGGGCAGTTTGAAAATGCATCATCGCCGATTTTTTTTAGATTTTCGGGCATGTTAACGGTGGTAAGATTCGAACAATTAGCAAATGCGCTTGCATCAATTTCTTCTAAGGTGGTAGGAAGTTTAACGCTCAAAAGTTTTGTACAACCGTAAAACGTTCCCCAACCGATGTCTGTTACGGAATCGGGAAGTGTAATATTGGTTATGTTGGTGCAACCTTGGAAAGCGTAATCACCGATTTTTGAAACGGTGTTACCAAAGGTAACGGTTTGTATACCCGAGCAGGAGAAAAACGCGCCTTTGCCAATGGTTTTAAGCGAATTCGGGAGAGTTACACTTGTAATACCTTTGCAGTTTAAAAAAGCGTCTTCGCCGATTTCGGTAATGCCGTTGGGGATATTAACTGTTTTTATATCGCTGATTTCATAAAAGGCGGTTTTGCCGATTTTGGTAACACTTCCGTTAGAGGGGATTATACTGTTTTTACAACCTAAAATAAGTGTTTTAGAGTTCGTTTCGATTAAACAATCACCATCGCTGTGATATAAAGTGTTGTCGTTGGCAACGGTAATGCTTGCAACTGCAAAACATCTCAAAAAGGCAGAATCGTTAATTTTTGTTACGGAAGCTGGGATTGAAATGGAGGTAAGACCGCTGAGATAAAAGGCGCATTCACCGATTTCAATAACCGAGTTGGGTATGGTGATGTTTTTTATTGCGGCGCAGTTTGTAAAAGAATAAGGGCCGATATGGGTAACAGAATCGGGAATAGAAACGCTTGTTAAGGTTGTACAATCTTCAAACGCACTCTCGCCGATTTTGGTGACGGGTTTTCCGTTGAATTGCGAAGGTATTGTAACCGCAGTAGAAGTTCCGCTGAAACCTGTTACGATATAATGGGTTTGGTCGCCGGAGAGCGAAAATTCAACACCTTGCGAATTGGTGGCGGCAGAAACATTGCAAATCGACATCGTGAGAAGCGATAAAACAAATATTGACGAGAGAAAAAAAGAAATGTATTTTTTCATAAAAAACTCCTCAAAAAAACAGACTGTTTATAGGGTATCATCATTTTCTGATTTTGTCAAGTTGGGTGAATTTTGTTTTAATTTTTTTAAAAACAAACGACATGATTATCGGTATTAACATATAGCCAAACACCACTAAAATGGTATAACAAATTCCACACGAAGAATAAATATCTTGCAAAAATCGAATCGGGATATTATACGGTTCGCGGAGGTTCATAAGGTTGCTATTAAACACGGAATTTAAAATTACGGCAGGAATAGCAAACGTTATTACGAAAACTGCATAGTTTAAAAATGAATCTAAATTAAAGCGATTTTCAAACGTCAAAGTAAAAAGACCCATAAAAATCATCAAGGAATGAAAAAACAAACTGTAAAGCGAAAAATAATGCCAAATCGGGAAAATCATCAACGAAGTGGTAGGGAAGATAAGAAAAGCAATCCCTGCGCAAGGGCAACCGTATGCGATAAATACTTCACCCATTCGTTTGATTCGTCCATGTCCGAATCCTGCCATCCAAAGCGCGAATATGAATAGTCCGCAATAGGAAAGCGGAAACCATGCGTCTAAATAATAGTCGCCGTATATAAAACTATGCAATATTTTGATTACTTCAAGGATTGTTAGCAAAAAAGCACAGAACTTAAAAGCCTTATCTTTGTTGAGTTTGAAATGCTTTTTTCGTTGTAGATAAATCAAAGCAATCACTGCGATTAAACATATAAACGAAGCAATAATATGGTGAGTTGTAAACATACCGCAGGGTTCAAAGCGACCGCTTGATGCAAATAAATATTCACCTAATTTAAACAAGTTTGCCAGCGGCATATTAAAACCTCGTAACCTTTATTCGTTAATATTTATTCTGATTCCGTTTACTTCAACATCACCGTCTGCGCGAATAAGTAAATACTTAGTGCCGTCGATGATTCGCGTTTGAACGAGTTCGCTGCATTCGGGGCTGACCTTTACCGTAACTTCGGGGGTTTTAACCTCGAATTTTTTGATGTCGATAATATTTTGGGGATGAATAGCTGCGGAAGCGCCGAAACCGTCTTCGAATTTCTCGGCAAATGCCCCGATTGCATCTTCTTTCACTCCGCCAAAGCGCAACAGGGTACTCATATCCTTTGAAGAAAGTGTAAGCGGTTCATCTTCTTTATTGGTTTTGTGGTCGGCAGTAAGTTCGATGAGTTGCGCTTGCATTGCCTGAACGAGTTCCAAACTGCAATCATCGGCAACTGTATCGTTAAGTATTTCGGCAATGCTTGTTGTTTGCTCGCTTGCGGGCATCGGGATAACCGATTTGAACATTGTGTCGACAAATTCTTCATGTGCAAGGGAAATATCTTTGGTGTAAAGCAACGCACTGTAAATATTAGCCGTTCTCGAATCAAAAGCAGGGAACATAAACCCAACCTCGGGGGAGGACACGATAGAATCGCGGATTATGTTTTTAAACTTCGCTTCGGAAAGGCTGTAACCCAAAGACGGCTTTGCAACTTTTATGGGACAAACCGCGCAGATTATATAGGTGAACATTTCAGGTGAATCGTTTTTGTCGCCGTTTGCATCATAGGTTATGATATCGTATTTATCGTTAGCAAGTAAAATGAAATAACTACCTTCAATGTCAACCGATTTAACGATTTTTTCGAAAAACGTTTTAACGGCATCATTATCAGTTAAAGAGGAAGAACGTAATGTTGACAAAAGTTTATGTTCTTCACCTTCGAGAACCTGTTGATTTGAAAAGGAAATGTCTAACAGATTTCTTCCGATTGAACCCGAAAGTGTTTTTCTTAAAAGAGAAAGTATTTCTTCGGCTTCGTCGCTTGATATCAGACCAAGCATTTGGTCAAACTCCGAAATGATCGTATGATTATCATTAACATAACAGCCGCGTATACGGCCTATATTATTCCTTTCTGGGCGAAGTCTTCTTCGAATTTCTGAAATTTCGCGGTCGTTCATTATATATTACTCCATTGTTTTAGTTTAAATATTATCATACTGCTTTTTTCTATCTCTGTCAACAACGTTTTTAAAATTAAGATGTTGTTTACTACACTATAATTCGAATTATAATCTTATTCAAATTCATTGACAAAATATGTATAATCGTATATAATTCATGAGTTATGTTTTATTGGTATGTTTTGTGCTTTTTGTATAATTAACTTGTTGTTTTTGAAATATTTTTTAACAAAAACTTTATTGATTTACTTGACTAATGCGAAAACAAGTGCTATAATTTTATTAAATTAAAAATGTAGGTGATGTCGATGAGTTTCAATAATGCCGGTTTATGCGGTGATGAGGAATATGTTCTTGGTTTAAGAAGAATGTACGAGGCGTACGGATATAAAAAATTCAAGATGAGTAAATTTGAAAAATATGACCTTTATCTTGAAAATAAATCATTTTTAAGGCACGGAAATATTATTACCGTTACTGATCCGAAGGGTAGGCTTCTTGCTTTAAAACCCGACATAACGCTTTCGATTGTTAAAAACATTCGTGCTTCGTCGCTTCCCGAAAAATTGTATTATATCGAAAATGTTTATATCGCCGATACCGACGCCGGCGATATTAAAGAGACTACACAAGTTGGTCTTGAATATTTCGGAGAACTTGATGTTCGTGCGTTGGCAGAAATTTTGATGCTTGCTGCTGAAAGTTTATCGCAAGTGGATGAAAAATATCGTATTGCTGTTTCTCACATGGGTTTTGTGTCCGAAATTTTGGATACGGCAGGGATGGAAGAAATCGAAAGAGAGCGTATGCTCAAACTTATTGCCGAAAAGAATTTGCATGGACTGCGTGAACTTTGTTCTTCTTTTTGTGTTGATAAAGATACTGTCGAACGACTTTGTGGTTTAATAACCGTGTGCGGTGAACTTGGAACGGTTATTAAGGATGCCGAAAAGTTGGTTTGCGGAAATATTTCGCGTGCGAGTTTTGATGAACTTGTTTCTCTTTCTGATATATTGGCTTCGTTTGGGCTTTCAAACAAGTTTATCCTTGATTTCTCTGTGATAAATGATATGAACTATTACAACGGTTTGGTATTTCAAGGGTTTATTAACGGTGTTCCGAAAAGTGTTCTTTCGGGTGGACGATACGATAAACTTGTGCGCCGTTTCGGCGTTGAAACTTCCGCGGCAGGCTTTGCTGTTTCTACCGATTTGCTTGATAGTTTCAAGTATCGAGCAAAAGAATATGATTATGATGTATTTCTTTTGTATTCGGAAGACTGCTCTCCTTCGCAGGTTCTTTCCGCAGAACGCGAGATTGTAGCTTCGGGTGAACGTTGCTTGGCTTTGCCGTATGAACCCGAATTTGCTTTAAAATACAAAAAGAAAGCAATTATGAGTACCGATGGGAGTTTGAAATATGAATGATTACATAAATATAGCACTTCCCAAAGGAAGATTAGGCGAAAAGGTCTACACTTTGTTGGAATCTATTGGGTATGGTTGTCCCGAAATGCTTGACGGCGGCAGAAAACTGATTTTTGAAAATCCCGAAAACAAAGTTAGATACTTTTGGGCTAAACCGTCTGACGTTGCAATATATGTTGAACGCGGTGCGGCAGACATAGGCGTGGTTGGCAAGGATATTTTGCTTGAATATTCGCCTGATATATATGAACTTTGCGACCTTGGTTTCGGCAAATGTAAAATGGCGGTTGCCGGTAAAAAGGGAACTCGTATTCCCACCGATAAAACGATTAGAGTTGCAACTAAATTTTCTAACATTGCGTGGAATTATTATTCAAAGCAGTCACGCGATATTGATATTATCAAACTTAACGGTTCCATAGAAATCGCACCGTTGCTTGATTTGAGCGATGTGATTGTTGATATTGTTGAAACGGGGGCAACTTTACGTGAAAACGGCCTTGTTGTTTTTGAAACGATTTGCGATATAAGCGCTCGTCTTGTTGCAAATAAAGCGGCATATAAGTTTAAATCTGACAGCATAAATAAATTGCTTGACTCAACAATTAAATTTATTGCGGAGAACGCAAAATGATTAAAATATTAAAAAGTTATAACGAAAACGAAATATTTGACAGAAGCAGTAGCACCGTTGATGTTTCGGATATAGTTCGTGGTATTATCGAAAATGTGCGAACAAACGGCGATGCGGCTTTGCGAGAATATAGCGCGAAATTCGACAAGGTAGAATTGACTAATTTTGAAGTTGAATCGAATTTGATGAAAGAAGCGTATGACCGCACCGATGCCGAATTCAAAGCGGTTCTTGATGAAGCGGCTGAAAATATACGCGAATATCACTCTGCACAAACTCGCGAAGGTTATGAAATCAACCGAAAAAACGGTGTAAAAATCGGTAGAAAGGTTTTGCCGTTACAGCGCGTTGCGCTTTATGTTCCGGGCGGTACTGCGGCATATCCTTCCTCGGTTTTGATGAACTGTATTCCTGCGAAAATTGCCGGTGTTGATGAAATAATCATGACAACACCTCCTTCTGCTGACGGCTCGATACGTGATGATATTCTTGCTGCGGCTTACGTTGCAGGGGTTGACCGTCTGTTTTCTTTAGGCGGTGCACAAGCTGTTGCGGCACTTGCTTACGGAACCGAAACCGTTCCGAAAGTTGATAAGATTGTAGGCCCCGGAAATGCCTTTGTTGCCGAAGCAAAAAGACAGGTTTACGGCATAGTTGATATTGACATGATTGCCGGACCCAGCGAGATTTTGATTATTGCTGACGATAGTTGCGCACCTGAAATAGTCGCGGCTGATATGCTTTCACAAGCTGAACATGACAAAAATGCTACGGCTGTTTTGATAACCGATTCGTCAAAACTCGCAGAAGAAACAGCGGTTGAACTTGAACGTCAACTTGAATTGTTGCCGAGAAAAGATATTGCACGTCCTTCGATAGATAATAACGGTAAAATCATTATTACCGAAAACATATTAAAAGCTATCGAGATTTCCAACCGTTTGGCACCTGAACATCTTGAAATTAACACGAAAGATGCGTTCGAACTTTTACCTTTGGTAAGAAACGCAGGTTCGGTTTTCCTCGGAAGTAACTGTCCTGAGGCAGTAGGCGATTATTTTTCGGGAACAAACCACGTTCTCCCCACAAGCGGAACTGCGCGTTTTGCGAGTGCGCTTTCGGTTGATGATTTTATTAAAACGATTGAATATACCTATTATCCGCGTGAGGCGATGCTTAACGATGCTGACAAGATTGCAATGTTTGCATCTCGTGAAGGTCTTGACGCTCACGCAAGAAGTGCTTTGGTTCGTAAGGAGCATTAAAAATGAGCCGTTTTTTAGATAAGCGTCTTTCGTCTTTAAAGGCGTATATCCCCGGTGAACAACCTAAATTGGGTGAATTTATTAAACTTAATACTAATGAATTTCCGTATCCGCCTGCGAAATGTGTTTTTGAAAGCGCATCCAAAGCGGTCGAGAATATGAATTTGTATTCCGATTTGACTTGTAAAGAACTAAAAGAACGTTTTAAAGATGTTTTCGGTTACGGTGGAAATAACGTGATTTTCACTAACGGTTCGGACGATGCTTTGTATTTGTGTTTCTTGACTTTTTGCGGTGAAGATTGCGGTGCGGCTTTTGCCGATATAACATACGGTTTTTATTCGGTATATGCAGATTTGTGTTGTGTAGACAAACAAATCATTCCGTTAAATGATGTTTTTGCGATAAATCATGCCGATTATTTCGGCCTTAATAAAACTATTTTTATCGCTAATCCAAACGCTCCCACAGGTAAAAGACTTTCAAACAATCAAATCGAGGAAATACTTATCAACAACCGTGACAATATCGTTGTTATTGATGAAGCATATACTGCTTTTTCGGGTGAAAGTTGTGTGGAACTGTTACCGAAATACGACAACTTGGTTATTGTCGGTACATTTTCGAAATCGCGCGGCATGGCAGGCGCAAGGCTTGGTTATATAATTACATCTGAGGATATTGCATCTGATTTAGAAAAAGTCAAGTTTTCTATCAATCCGTACAACGTAAACAGTCTTACCCAAGCGGTCGGAACAACGGTGTTAGAAAACAATGATTATTATGTCGAATGCATCAACGAGATTTGCAAAACACGTGATAAGTTTAGTGAAGAACTTGTGAAACTCGGTTTTGACGTTATTCCTTCAAAAGCGAATTTTGTGTTTGCAAAGCATAATTCTATTTCGGGTAAATATATTTTTGAAGAATTAAAAAAACGAAAAATTCTTATCAGACGTTTTGATAAAGAACGGATTGATGAATATTTAAGAATATCTATTGGTACTCCCGAGCAAATGCAAATAGTTATAAATGCGCTTGCGGAGATAGTCGGAGGTATAAAATGAGAACTTCTGAAATTAACAGAAAAACAAAAGAAACCGATATTTATCTTAGCTTGAACCTTGACGGTTCGGGAAAAAGCGAGATAGACACAGGTGTTGGCTTCTTTGACCACATGCTCACTTTGTTTGCATCGCATGGTATGTTTGACCTTGTCGTTAAGTGCAACGGCGATTTAGAAGTCGATGCGCACCACACGGTTGAAGATGTGGGGATTTGTCTTGGTTTGGCTTTTAATAAAGCGCTTGGCGATATGAAGGGTATTAAGCGTTACGCAGATAAGACTATACCTATGGACGAATCGTTAATTCTTACCGCTGTTGATATTTCAGGCAGACCGCATCTTGCTTTCGATTTGGACGTTCCTGCAAAAAAGGTTGGGAATTTCGATACCGAACTAGTAAGTGAATTTTTCTTGGCATTTGTTCGTAATGCGAAACTCACTTTGCATATCCAAAAACTTGCAGGAAGAAATACCCACCATATTATTGAAGGTTGTTTCAAGTCTTTTGCAAGAACGATGGACGAAGCGACTTCGTTTGACGCAAGACGTGAGGGCGTTTTGCCATCTACAAAGGGAGTACTTTAATGGTTGGTATTATTGATTACGGCGTAGGCAATCTTTTTTCGCTTGTATCGTCGTTTAAATATTTGGGCATTTCGGCAGAAAAAGTATCTGACGAAAAATCTATTGCAAAATGTGATAGATTGATTTTACCGGGCGTAGGCGCATTCGGCGATGCGGCTAACGCTTTGAAAACAAGCGGTCTTGACATGGTTGTCAAACGCGTTGCAAACGAGGGTACTCCTTTGTTGGGGATTTGCCTTGGTATGCAATTGTTGTTTGAAAAAGGTCTTGAATTCGGCGAACACGAGGGACTTGGTCTTATACCGGGCAACGTCGTTTCTATAAAACCGCTTGCAAAAGGCAATAAAATCCCTCAAATAGGTTGGAACTCGCTTGAATTTACTGCTAACAAGGGTGATATATATAAATATACTCCCAATGGCGAATTCGTTTATTTTGTTCATTCGTTTCATGCCGATTGTCCTGCAGAATATATTACTGCGCAGACCGAATACGGTTCTTTGCTAACTGCTTCTGTTCAACGCGGAAACGTTATGGGCGCGCAGTATCATCCCGAAAAAAGCGGGGAATCAGGATTGTTGATTTTGAAATCTTTTTGTGAAATATAGGTGACTTTATGCAAATTTTACCGGCAATAGATGTTTTTGATAAAAAGGCAGTTCGTCTATTTAAAGGCGATTACGCACAGATGACAGTTTATGGCACACCTATGGAAATCGCGAAAGGTTTTAAAGAAAAGGGTGCGAGCTATATCCACCTGGTTGACCTTGAAGGCGCACGAGCAGGTGAACCGACCAATTTTGAAACGATATCCGAAGTTATTTCGACAATCGGTATTCCTTGCGAAATAGGCGGAGGAATACGCAATATAAAAACTGTTGAAAAATATGTAAACTCAGGTGCAGACAGAATCATACTCGGCACGTCTGCGGTTTCCGATAAGGCGTTTTTGAAACAGTCGATTGCTGAATTTGGCAAGAAAATCGCCGTCGGTGTTGATGCACGCGACGGTATAGTTGCAATTAGCGGTTGGCTTGAACAAAGCGGTATTCCCACTCTTGATTTTATCGGCGAAATGCTGTCATTAGGGATTGATACAATAATTTGTACCGACATTTCAAAAGATGGTGCACTTTCTGGAACAAACACCGAACTGTATCGCGAGATTCTTTCTAAATACGAATTAAAGCTAATAGCATCCGGTGGTGTTACGTCGATTGACGATATACGTGAACTTCGCAAATGCGGAACATACGGCGCGATACTTGGAAAAGCAATTTATAACGGAAATATCGACCTCGTATCTGCAATAGCAGCAGGGGAGGGCAATATATGATAACAAAGCGTATTATCCCTTGCCTTGATGTTCGGAACGGAAGAGTGGTTAAAGGTAAGAATTTTCTCGGTTTAAACGATGTTGATTCTCCGATAAAACTTGCCGCCGAATATAGCGCTTGCGGTGCAGATGAACTTGTTTTTTATGATATCACCGCTTCGTTTGAGGAACGAAAACTGTTTGCGGAAATTCTTCGTGAAACCGCTTCTAATGTTTTCATACCGCTTACTGTTGGTGGTGGTATAAATACGGTTGAGGACTTTACTCGCGTACTTGAAAGCGGTGCCGATAAAGTTAGCGTCAATTCGGGTGCTATACGTAATCCTTCGCTTATTTATGAGTGCGCAAAAAATTTTGGTAGTCAATGTGTTGTTTTGTCTGCGGATATTAAACGTGTTGACGGTCAGTTTCGCGTTTTTGCAAAAGGCGGCAGGGAAGACACGGGCATAGAGGCGATAAGTTGGTTAAAAAATGGCGTTGAATCGGGCGCCGGCGAGTTGGTTGTAAACTCAATTGACACCGACGGTGTTCGCAACGGTTTTGATATAGAATTGTTGCAACTTGTTTGCGATGTTGTAAAGGTTCCCGTAATTGCTTCGGGCGGTGCAGGTACTGTACAGCATTTTATTGATTTGTTTAAACAAGTGCCCGAAGTAGATGCAGGTCTTGCCGCGTCGGTATTCCATTTTGGCGATATCAAAATTTCCGATTTGAAGAGAGAACTAAAAGAAAACGGAATTAACGTAAGGATAGGTAATAAAAATGATTAGTATTAACGAACTCAAATATAACGAAAAGGGACTTATTCCCGCGATTGTAACCGATTCTCGCACAGGAAAAGTTTTAATGCTTGCTTACATGAATCGCGAAAGCCTAGAAATTACATTAAAAGAAGAACGTACCTGCTTTTTCTCGCGTTCTCGTAATGAATTGTGGCGCAAAGGTGAAACCTCCGGTAACGTTCAAAATGTTGTTTCCATTTCTACCGACTGCGATATGGATACCTTGCTTATCAACGTTATTCCTGCCGGTCCCGCTTGCCACACCGGCAACGAAAGTTGTTTCTTCAACACCATCGTTGAAAATGCCGCGCCCTTTACTATCGAGGGTTTGATGGATCTTATTAAAGGCAGAAAGACCGATAGAAAAGAAGGCTCTTATACTACATATCTTTTTGATAAAGGCAGAGATAAGATTCTTAAAAAGGTCGGCGAAGAATCGACAGAGGTTATTATCGCAGGCAAGGCAGACGACAAAGCCGAAACGATTTATGAACTTGCCGATTTGATGTATCACGCTTTGGTTCTTATGGCTGATATGGAAATTTCGGTTGATGACGTTATGAAAGAATTGGCTTCTCGCCACGTTATCGACAAAAAAGTAAAACAAGAAAAAATGGTATAATGAAAAAATCCTCTGTGATAACAAACACAGAGGATTTTGTTATATTAAACGGTTTATACTGTCGAGCAGAGTTTCATCTGCATAAAGAAACATTGCTTCTGAGTTAGTGTCTTGACTGTATTGAAAAGAAAAACTAATGTTGTTTACTATTGCTTTCAGCTCGAATTCGGTGAGATACGTCACTTCAAGTGTATCGCATACATAGTTATTTACAACAAGTTCGGCAGTTCCGTTTCTTATTACGGTAAAAACATGTAATCCTTCGTGTTTTCCATTAAGCAATGGCTCGGTGCCGTCATCTTCATATTTACCGATAGGTTGAGCTAACTCGTTGTCGTATGTTTCGTCATCTTCGAGATCTTCATCGTTATCATTGTCAACGTCTTGCGCCTCGACAACCGCGGCGTCGGACACCGTGTTAAAATCACCAAGCATTTTATAAGCTTTTATTGCTTTTATCAAGTAGAAAATGGAAACAACATGGAAAATAAAATCGAACAGGAAATTTCCCGAAGCAATCGCGTTGGTGATTATCGAAATTATAATCAATGCGAGAGTATCGACGATTATAATGCCGATAGGCGCAACCAAAAACAAAACGTTGTTTTTTGATTTGACATAGCAAGTTGCAAATGTTAAGAGAATGAGTGCTGAAATAGTAAGTCCAAGCCATACCACCGAATTTAGAATACCGAATGCTGTTGCATACGTAGCGATAGAACACGAAAAAGGTATTATTGCATTGCCTTGGGTTAATAGAAAAATAATGTTTATAATCGTTAACACGATATAAAACAGTAAATTAAATCTTGCTCTATTTATCGTGATTTTAAGATCTAATAAATCTTTTTTAATATCAGTTTTAATATCAGTTTTCATATAAAACTCCATAGGATTTTATTTATAAATTATATCATTTCTGATTATTATTGTCAATAATTCAAAAAAGCAAAAATTGTTTAGAAAAAGGGTTGACAAGTCAATAGTATTGTGATATAATTTCGCTTGTTGTCAGATATGACATATCTGGGTGTGGCGCAGTTTGGTAGCGCGCTACCTTGGGGTGGTAGAGGCCGCTGGTTCAAGTCCAGTCACTCAGACCAAAGCTCGAATGCTTCTGCGTTCGAGCTTTTGTTGTATATAGGAGGTAATGTATGAGAATTTTATTTCAAGGTGACAGTATTACCGATTGGAAACGCGATTATAACGATGAAAAGAGTCTTGGAATAGGTTATGTTTTATATACTGTTGAGGCATTGAAAAAAGCATACCCTGACCTTGATATTGAATTTATCAACAAGGGAATCAGCGGAAATAGAACCGAAAATCTTTTGGCGCGCATTGAAGTCGAACTCATTGATTTGAAACCCGACATAGTTACACTTTTGCTTGGCGTTAATGATACATGGCATAAGTTTTCGGGACACGACAACAAAACTATCGAACAGTTTTGCGAAAACTATGAGTTGATTTTGCAACGTATTAAGAACGAAACTAATGCAAAACTTATCGTTATGGAACCTTTCTTAGTCTATAATATGGGCAAAGACGAAATGCGTGCAGACCTTAATGAAAAAATCGATTGTATCAGAAGAATAGCGATGAAATATGTTGATGCATATATTCCTCTTGACGGTTTATTTGCTACCGCGGCTATTTCGGGTGTTCCGTGTGGCGAACTTGCTTATGACGGTGTTCATCCCGACGAAGCAGGCAAGAGATTGATTTGCGATGCGCTTGTGCCCGTGATTTTTAAAACGATTGACGAGATTAAGTAATGAAAGTTATTGAAAGTCTTTTTTATAATGAAGCATTAAGATTTATCGGATACGGTTCGTCGTTTGGATGGCATGAAAGAAACGCAGGGAATATATCATACCGATTGACAAAAGAAGAAGTCGGCGCGGTTAGTGATGACTTTTCTTTTGAAAGACCTTGGGTTTTGCTTCCAAACGCCGTTTCAGACATGGCAAACGAGTTTGTTTTCACCACCATAACGGGATGCTATTTTATAGACATCAAAAACGAGCCAGAAACGAAGTTTTGTGTTTGTGAGATATCCGGTGACGGTTTGGCGTATCGTATCGTATGGGGCGGAGTAAAGCCCACGAGCGAACTGTCGGGACATTTGCTTTCTCTTGACGAGTTAAAGAAACGTAATAGCGGTAGGGCAGTATATCATTGTCACCCTGCAAATATAATTGCGCTCTCGTATTTGTTGTCACAAGACGATGAGATTGTTTCAAACGCGTTATGGGAGAGTGAAACTGAATGTCCGTTTGTGTTCCCCGAGGGAATTGGAGTTGTCGGCTTTAATGTCCCAGGTAGTTTTGAACTTGCAAAAGCCACGGCAGAAAAAATCAAAGATTATAATGCGGTTCTTTGGTCTTTTCACGGTAT
>JAGBUH010000252.1 GCA_017630915.1 Clostridia bacterium | reverse complement strand
TCATCCGAAAAAGGTACCGTTTATGCCGGCGGCATTGTTGGATATGTTGATTCATCTTCAAAAATAACCAAATGTTACAATTCGTCATATATTCTCTCGTCTTCTAACGAAATATTGGGCGGTATTGTCGGTTGTATTAATTCCTCCTCCCAAATATCTATAAGCGCTTGTTACAACAGCGGTTTGATAAACGAAGGTTATTCTGCCGGCGGTATTGTCGGTTATGCTTACCTTTTGGCCCCCTCCCAAATATCTATAAGCGATTGTTACAACAGCGGTTCGATTAACGCAGGTTATAATGCCGGCGGTATTGTCGGATATTTATATTCTCCTTCTTCTATATATCCGAAAACAAATATCACCAATTGTTATAATGTCGCTAATATATACGCTTCAAGGTATGCAGGAGGCATTGTGGGTCAACGTAATTACGTAACTTTTTCCTGCTCTAACTGTTATTATAAAATCGGCTGTGCAACATTCGGTTCCGCCATTGCACAAGGTGTATATACCGAAGACGATTCTTCAACAAAATGCAAAGCTTACACCGCAGGAAACCTTAAAAAGCAAGAAAACTATGTAGGTTTTGATTTTGATAAGGTATGGACAATTGACCCCAATTCCGATTATCCCTATCCCACACTTATAAGTCTTCCTTTCGGAATAGATTGTGCACACATATACGAAGACACCGTTGTCGCTCCCACCTGTACCGAAAAAGGTTATACACTTCACACCTGCGCAAAATGCAGTGACAAATATGAAGACAATTTTGTATCCGCAACCGGTCATGCTTACAAAGATTCGGTAACCGCACCGACTTGTACCGAACAAGGTTACACCACCCACACCTGCTCTGCTTGCGGTGATTCCTACACCGATTCTTATGTTACAGCAAACGGACACAAAACAAACGACGACGCTGATTGTACTACCTCCAAGGTTTGTACGGTTTGCGGTACAACCGTCGAATCCGCAAAAGGACATAATTATGTCGATAAGGTAACCGCACCGACTTGTACCGAACAAGGTTACACCACCCACACCTGCTCTGCTTGCGGCGATTCTTACACCGATTCTTATATACGTTCAAACGGACATACAGCAGGTGAAAAAGCGAACTGTACAAACAACCAAATTTGTACCACTTGCGGCACAACGCTTGTCGAATCATTAGGACATAATTATAAAGACGTAGTAACCGCACCCACTTGTACCGAACAAGGTTACACCACCCACACTTGTTCTACTTGCGGTGATACCTACAAGGATTCTTATGTTACGGAAAACGGACACAAAACCAACGACGCCGTTGACTGCAATACCGCAAAAGTTTGCTCTGTTTGCGGTGTTACTGTTGAATCCGCAAAAGGACATAATTACGTTGACAAAGTAACCGCACCCACTTGTACCGAGCAAGGTTACACTACCCACACCTGTTCGGCTTGCGGTGATTCTTACACCGATTCTTATGTACGTTCAAACGGACATACAGCAGGCGAAAAAGCAGACTGCACACACGACCAAATTTGTACCACTTGCGGCGAAACTCTTGCGAGCGCATCCGGTCACAATTATACCGAAAAAGTAACCGCACCCACTTGCACCGAACAAGGTTACACCACCCACACTTGTGGCAATTGCGGTGATTCCTACAAGGATTCTTATGTGCGTTCTAACGGTCACAGCGCAGGCGAAAAAGCAGACTGCACACACGACCAGATTTGTACTTCTTGCGGTGAAACGCTTGTTGAAGCACTTGGACACACCGAAGGCGAATGGAAAATTGTTGTTGAAGCAACTGTTGGTGAAAAAGGTTTGATGGAACAGCATTGCGCTGAATGTGATACAGTACTCGACAGCAAAGAAATTCCTGCACTTGAAGGCGATATCGAAACATATTCTTTGGGCGACGTTAATGCCGACAAAAAGGTTGACTCGGTTGACTACTTACTTGTAAAACGTGCATGTTTCAAGACGTATGCACTTTCCGAAGAAGAAACTATTCGCGCTGACGTAAACGTTGATAAGAAAGTCGATTCTACCGATTACCTGCTCGTTAAACGTATTGCTTTCGGCACGTACACAGTTAAATAACTCATAAAACTCATACACTCCCTTGGTTGCGTAATCGCAATCAAGGGATGTATTATTTATGAACTGTTTTTTATATAATATTAAAAACGGGTAATAAAAGGCACAATTTGATGAATTTTCTTTCAGAATATCTTGTAATTTATACCGAAAATATGTTATAATAAACTAAATATTCACACACGGAGTATGTTTACTCTTATGAAGAAAAAGCAACAAAAATGGATGAAGTTCCGTCACAGAGTTGTGCGCAACGTCGCCATGGCGATACTTTATCCCTACTCCAAAATAAAATACGGAATCAAGATTGACAAATTCAAAGAGCAGGGCGACAGACCTTATTTGATATTGTACAACCACCAAACCGCGTTCGACCAATTCTTTGTCGGCATGGCGTTTAAAGGTCCTATATATTACCTTGCAAGTGAAGATTTATTCTCGAAAGGGTTTGTTTCTTCGGCGCTTAGATATCTTGTCGCGCCGATTCCGATTAAAAAGCAAACGACCGACATCGCGGCTGTTTTGAACTGTATGCGTGTTGCAAAAGAGGGCGGTACAATCGCTATCGCGCCCGAAGGCAACCGTACATACAGCGGTAAAACCGAATATATGAGCCCGTCGATAGCTATGCTTGCGAAAAAGTTAAAACTCCCTATCGTGCTTTATCATATAACGGGCGGTTTCGGTGTGCATCCTCGTTGGAGTGATACTCTCCGCAAAGGAAAAATGCATTGTTACGTTTCGCAGGTTATCGAACCTGACGAATACGAAAACCTTACCGATGACGAGCTTTTTGCCATTATCGAAAAGGGGCTGTTTATCAACGAGGGCATTGCCGACGAAATTTTTAAATCCGACAAAACGGCTGAATATCTTGAACGCGCGGTTTATGTTTGCCCCTATTGCGGTCTTTCGGAATTTGAAAGTCACGGTAGAGAGATTGAATGTAAAAAGTGCCACCGCGTAGTTATTTACGGCGATGACAAACGTCTTTCGGGCAAGGATTTTGATTTCAAGTTTGATTTCTTTACCGAATGGTACGATTACCAAAAGGATTTTGTCAATGCGCTTGACGTGTCGCAATATTACGAGCAACCGATGTATTGCGATGAATCAAGTTTTTCGGAAGTTATTGTTAACGAACGCAAAAACATGATATTCGAAGAAGCAAATATTAAACTTTACGGCAACAAAATCACCGTCAACGAGGGCGATGCCGACGAAATGGTTTTCCCATTTGACGAAGTGACCGCCGTTTCGGTATTGGGACGAAACAAACTTAATATATATCATAACAAAAAGGTATATCAATTAAAAAGCGGAAAGCGGTTCAACGCGCTTAAATACGTAAACATATATTACCGCTACAAGAACGTCAGCAAAGGAGACACAGATGGAAAATTTTTGGGACTTTAATGTGTGGGGCAGTTTTAACCTTATCGCTGTTTTGTTGGTTAGTCTGCTTGCCGCAAACCTATTAAAAAAATCTTTCAGATTCCTTCAAGCGTCACTTATTCCCACTTCGGTTCTTGCAGGCGGTTTACTAATCGTCATTGCAGGTATTTATAAGTCGATTACAGGAAATATCATGTTCGACACCGCATTTTTCGGCGGCGACGGCACCGCGACACTTGAAATGCTTACATATCACACCCTCGCATTAGGTTTTATCGCCTCTGCGTTCAAGAATTCGAAGGGCAAACTCGACAAAAAACGTTCTGCCGAGATTTTCAACACGGGCGTGACCACCGTTGCGACTTATCTGCTTCAAGGCGTTCTCGGAATGATTGTTTCGCTTGTTGCTGCTTATTTCGTGAAAGACTTTTTCGAAGCGGCAGGGCTTTTGCTCCCGTTCGGTTACGGTCAGGGCACGGGACAGGCGCTTAACTACGGCGGTATTTACGAAAACGATTTCGGTTTTATCGGCGGAAAGAGTTTCGGTCTTACTATCGCCGCGTTGGGATTTATCAGCGCAAGTATCGGCGGCGTTATACACCTTAATATTCTTCGCAAACGCGGTGTTATTAAAACCATCGCTTCGGAAGAGGGCGCACTTTCGTCAGAACAAATCCAATCCGATAACGAAATACCGATGCAGGAAAGCATCGATAAGATGACAATTCAAATCGCGCTTATCGCATTTGCTTATCTATTGGCATATCTGCTTATGTTCTTGCTCGGTTCACTCCTCCCCGGTATGCGTTCGGTTGTTTTTGGATTTAACTTCCTTTTAGGCGTTTTGTCGGCAACACTCGTCAAGACAGTTATGGGTTTCCTACGAAAAAAGAATGTCATCAAAAAGGAATACACAAACGACTTCCTTATGACACGCGCAAGTAACTTCTTCTTTGACATTATGGTCGTTGCAGGTATTGCGGCAATCCGTTTGAGTGCGTTGGAAGATTTCTGGGGAATCATTCTTATCATGGGTGTTATCGGTTTGATAGTCACCTACATATACAACTATATCATCGCAAAGGTTCTTTTTAAGGATTATGTTGAATCGCAATTCCTCGCGATGTACGGCATGCTCACGGGTACGGCAAGTACAGGTATAATCTTATTGCGCGAAATTGACGGCGATTTCAAAACCCCTGCGGCAGACAACCTTGTTTATCAAAACTTCCCTGCCATCGTCTTTGGTTTTCCGTTGATGATTCTTGCAACACTCGCACCTGTTAAACCGATTCTTACAACGATAATACTTTTCTTGTTCTTCGTTGTTTTGAATATTATTCTATTCAGAAGTTTTATTTTCAAAAAACGTTCAAAAAAGTAATAACAACTTATATAAGAAAGCCAAGTTGAATTTCAACTTGGCTTTTATTTTTATTCTTCTTTTCGTTTGGGGCGCATCATAATTATTATAAACACAAGAAGCAATATCGGGAAAGCGACAATAGGCGCAACTATCAATGGTTCTATTTGAATTGCTTCCGAAGTTATATGAACGGTTTTCGCCTCTTCGATATTTTCGATTCTGTGGCCTCTAACACACATTCTGTGCGTGTTTATGCCGTAGGGGGTACATGTGAACAGGGTGCAATAATCCTTGCCTTCTACGACCTGCAACGACTCGATTTGGTCGGGCTCAACGATAAGAATCTGGTCGACCTGATAGGTCATCACTTCGTCAAGAACGCGCATCATAAAGATGTCGCCCTCCGAGAGTTGATCAAGGTTTGAAAACAACTTCGCCGACGGTAACCCTCTATGCCCTGAAACAACACAGTGAGTACTTTCACCGCCCGTAGGAAGACTTGTCCATTCAAGGTGTCCTATCGCGGTTTGAAGCACCGTGTTGCTTGTTCCGTGATAAATCGGAAGGGTACATTTAATACTTGGAATTTCGATATATCCCATCAAGCCGTTGCCCGAAACGTTTAACAGTTCATTATAACGTTTTAATTCTTCATCTTCAAGGATAAAGGTATTTTTGCGTTTTTTGATATCTTTGTTGTATTCTATTGCGTCTTGCAGTATCTTTTCGTATTCCTCATCGTCAATCGTCGCAACAAATTCAGAATAAGAAGTAATGACTTTCGATTGGTGCATCGAGTTAATATAATCGCTGACAGCAGGATACAACAGCAAGGACAACCCTGCAAGAAAAGCCAATATCAGTAATACGGTTGTAAAACTTATACCCTTTCCTTTTTTACGTTTGTTCATGCAGAACTCTCCTTGATGTTGTAAAAACCGAAAATAAAACTTTCGGAAGTGTATAATACCGGAGAGGGAAAAACCCTCTCCGGTAAAAACGTTAGTTCAAATTATCTCTTTGCACTTGCGAGCTTCTTGGAGATGAGCAATACTGCTGCGCCAACAAGAAGGAGACCGCCGAGTACGTAGAAGATGGTAGTACCGATACCACCGGTGCCGGGGAGTACAGAACCTTCGTTGTTCACTACGTCGAAAGCGATAACGCCGTCGATAACTTCAACGTCTTCGCCGTCGAGAGTTGCGGTGAACACCTTGTTTTCTTCATCGAAAGTAACGTTTACGATGATGGGGTTAACGAGGAGGTTGTATCCGTCGGGAGCCACAAGTTCGGTGATGGTGTATTCGCCTTCGCCGAGACCGATGAAGGTGATGATACCGTTTTCATCAACGTAACCTTCTGCAACTATGTTTTCAACTTCGGTGGTTTCCTTGGTTACAACTTCAATCTTGGAATATTTGGTTTCGATGCTGTCATACTTATCGGTATTTGCAAGGTAGGTAATGTCACCAACGGTGTAGGATTCGGTTACAGGTGCGGTGGTGGTGAATTTACCGTTTTTGAGCATCCAGTATTCGCCGTTAGCATCTTCAACGAAGATAGTTTCGTTAATGTAGGAAACGTTGGTAGAGATACCGGAGATAGAGAACTTAGCACCGGTAAGGGTTTCGCCGTCAGCGTTAACCTTGGTGAGTTCGATCTTAGCGGAGAAGTCAACGGTTTCATCGTTGGGACCTTCACCGTTAGGTTCGGTAGGAAGTTCTGCGGGAGGTGTGGGAGGAGTAGGAGGAGTGGTAGGAGTTACGGAATTCCAGTTCAATTCAACGTAGTTCTTCATTGCTTCGCCAACTTTAACGTTTTCGTTAACGGTAGCGGTGTAAGTGAATACTACAACTGCGTTGGAATCATAGAGGAAATTGCCGTCATAAACGGTAACTTCTACTGCTTCATCGCCTTCACCTTCGGTGATGGTTGTGGTGCTTTGCATAGGAAGAACCACGAGGAAGTCTTGACCTTCTGCAAGGGTATCGGTATATACGTCATAAGCAGTGAATTCGGTTGCTGCGCCTTCGCCAACCTTAATGGTAGCAGAAAGGTCGTTGTTGTAGGTCATGCAATCGTCCATGCTATCGAATACATAGTATTCGGTGATCATCTTGGTGCCTTCGTATTGAACGAGGGGGACTTCGATGGTGAAGATAAGGGTTTCGCCAACGGTAGCTTCTTCTTTATTAACGGTCTTGTTAATGGAAGGAGCGCCGTTCTTGTCGATAACTACTGCTTCTTTGTTAGTGCTGTCGATAGTAACAACTGCGCCGAGAGAAGAAGTTACATAGTAGTAGCCGTATTCGAGACCGTCGAATACAACCGTTGCGGATTCAGCAACTTTGGTGTCAACTGCTTCGTCAACGAGGGTGCCGAGGAATTCGATTGCACCTTCGGTAAGGTCGCCGTTTGCATCAACTGCTGCTTCGGTAGCGTCTACAAAACCGTTTTCATCTTGTGTGAAGTAGTCGTTTGCGGGGAGAGTGCCATCATAATTGTAGGTGATAGCGCCGTTTTCGCCCAACTTCGCATCAAAGATCTTGTAGATGGTGTAGGTTTCGCCGATTGCTGCGTTTGCAACGGTGATTTTTCCGTCGTTAGCCGCGAGAACGGAGGTACCCAAAGAGAATACCAACAATACTGCAACTGCAAGCGCAAAGAGTTTTTTCATGTTGCTCATTTTTTCATTTCCTTTCAAGTAAATGAATTTATTTTTTTGTTTTTTATTAAATTAAGAGTGAACCGAGAGTTAGTAGATTCGTCTTTTTTTATGTTTAGTAACGTATGCAAGAACGACAACCGCTGTAATAAGCAATATGCCGATTGCACCGATTACTATTGTGCCGATACCGCCGGTTTCGGGCAATTCGTATCCGGGATAGTTCTTAACGATAAGTGTTCCGTCAGCACCAACGCTTAGATATTTATTTCCGACTAATGCCACTTCATCAATTTGACCTTCGGTAAAGGTGATCTTTTGGGAAGAAGCCATAACCTTATATCCCGCAGGAGGTGTTCGTTCAACCAACCAATATGTCTTGTTGGTTGAAATACCCTCGATTACAATTTGACCGTTTTCATCGGTATAGTATCTGTCGCCAAATTGGTTTGTTAAACCGGCATCTTCATAAAGTTCGAACGAAATACCTTCGAGTTTAATCGGGTTACCGAATACGTCAACCTTTTGTATTATGATTTTTCCGTTATCTTGTGAGTTGGTGATTACCCAAGTCAAAACACCATTTTCATCTTCGGTCAATTCATAGGTTGCGCTATATCCGCTCGGAATTTCAATTTCCTGTACGGTATATTCATATTCGGGCGAAACAAAGTGTTGTTTCGGCAAACCGGTAAAGACATATTGCCAATCGTTTTCGCTATCAAGGAAAACTGTTTGTCCAACCTGTGTTTCGGTCGTCACACCGTCGACGGTGTGTTTAAGCACAAGTGCAACTTCAATGGAATCGTGTTCATCAAGTTCCAAAGAGTCGATCCACTCTTTTTTAACAATTAACGATTCGGTAGAAACCTGAACTACGGGGTGCAAGTAACCGTCGGTGTGTTCAACACCCGAGATAAGATAACTTACCGTAGCTTTATCGTTTGAATAGAAACCGTCTTTACCCGAACTTGTGTTATTCGAGCCATAGTCGGTATTCTGGTCACCGACAGCATTGTAAACGCCGGTGTTTGCTATTTCATCATAACCCGTCTGGGTATTTTGAACGTTAAAGGATAACGTATAGGTGTATTGGGGCAAGAATTGATAATCCGCCTTAAACACCGCAGATACACTACCCGTCGAAGCGGTAGGTCTAACAGAAGTATCTCCGGGGGTATATGTCACTCCTGTGAGTATGTCACGGCCGTCGGTAGTGACCGCACCGTTTTGATACAGCACGATAACCTCACCGGTTTCGCTATGTGTCATCGTTACTTTTACATCGGGTTTTTCGCTGTAATAACGAACGTACTTACTGAGTTCATCGGTAATCGTAACGCCCTGCGGATAGAATATCGATTCAAGTCGAAGTTTCAATTCCGTCATACTGCTGTGAACGCTGTAAAAGTCACCGTTGCCGTTTTCTGCCATATATTTCAATACGTCAGGGCTCTGGCTTGTTTCGGTATTCTCGGCATTGATATCGTCCGAAATACCAATCGTGAATACCGTTATACCGGGATTCGACTTCATAAAGTCGTCAAAAGCGACTTTCGAAGGATCTCTGTTATATTGATAGTAGTCAGCCAAACCTTCTGCATAACGTTTTCCAACGTCACTGGGTTGTATAACGTAATCGTTTAGTCCAACTGTTCCGATATCGTTAGCATTGATTTGATACAAAGTAGGTACACCGTCCGAAAGGAAAATCATAACCTTACGGTGTCCGTTATTACGTACCAAATTAGAAGACAATGCTTCCGTTGCGCGCATAAGACCCGCTTCATAGTTTGTACCGGATCGTGTCTTACACGTGCAGTCAATAAACTGGTTAAGCGTTTTTGTCCAATTCAACAGAATTTCGCTATCATGAGTATAATCAACTTTTCCTGTCGAAACGTAAGTGGTATCATTAAAATCCACGTCGTCAACAAGTCCGTAGAATTGAACGACGGCAACGTTGTTTTCTTCATTCAATCCCAAGAAATACGGGATAAATCCGTCATCGGTTACTCTGTTTGTAGAACCGTTTAAGAACTGCATAACCGCTTCATCGCGTCGCATGCCGTCTTCCATATCTTCGTCATCCATACTACTGGATCCATCGACAACCAAAAGCAAGTCAATAGGCTCACTCTTGCCCGTCATGTCGAGATACAGGCGGTAGAAGTCATCGCCCGCAAGAGACGTATCGGGGTTGGATGCACCGTCATTGAGGTCATCGATCGTCTTATTGTGTTCGAAAGAATTTATTTCGCCTTCGGGGTTGTAAACGATTTGTTCCGCGTAAAGCGTGTAGGTGATTTCGGAACCCAAAGGTTTACCTTCGTACAGTGTAAATACCTCAGCGTCATCCGTGTCGGTAGTTTGCCTATAACGGCTACTATACCTCATATATCGGACCGTAGAGGTGTCCTGCCTTAAATACCCTTCCGCCGTGTAAGACCAGTTGTTCTTGGTAGAAGATTCAGTCGATGCACCGGACAAATAAGAATATTCCAAGTAAAGGTATCTTTCAGTAGCAACGCTTTGCAGGTATCCGTCATAATACCACTGCATAGCGTTGGAAACGTTACTTGTGATTTTGCCGTTGCTTATCGTAAGCGCACTGCTTCTGGAAAGATCATCGCTCGAACTGTTTTGCATCGCACGGTTGGTATCGTGAACAAGCACGTAGGTCTTGCCTCTGGTTAAAGTATCAACCTCGTTCCATTCGAAGCCCAACGACTCATTTTCGGTTACCACACCGAATACATAATCATTAAAGTCGGTATATTCAACCGAGTAAGAACCTTCGGGGAGGTTCGTGAACGAGCCTTTAAACGAGTTTGCACTATTGAGAATCATGGATTGACCGGTGGGAACACCGTTATTCAAGAGGTTGACAACGACTTCTCTGTCGTTTGCCATACCCGAAACGTTCACGATAACCGTTGTGTCGGCGCCACCATCAATAACGGGGGTTTGTTCGTCGGTAACTTCCAATTCCAACTTGGTTCCGTCAACAAACTCGATTTTGAGAGTTTCGGTTGAAGTAAACGGTTCGTTAGAAGTCAACAACCAATCGGTCACGTTGCCGTCATCGTCTTTAATTTGCGAAACGGTGACGTATTTTTCATTACTGAAAGTAACCGATTTTGCATCAGCCGCATTAAACGGCAATTCAAGTTCGTCAAAGAGTTTACTCAACTCAATAGAAGTGTATCCGTCAATCTTAAAGGTGATATCTTCATAATGGAAGTCGACAGTGAAGTAGAACACCGAGAAATCATCGGTTTCGAAGCAAAGGTTGCCGTTTTCGTCAAACTCGGCATCCATAACTTCAACTTCGGTATGTTCGCTCAAAGGCGAAACGTCATTTTCTTCAACGCCGACAAGGTGATAAACCTTAACGCGCAGATATTTGGGGTTTATGTTCGAAACGCCCAATCCTGCAATAGCAACCTGAATGGGATTTTCAAATTCCGCCTTTTCATCTCCGTTAACAACGCAAATGTCGTATGCACCGGAGAACAAATGCTCATCGGTATCATTAAGATACTCTTTCAAACCGTCAAATGCATCTTTATCGATTTCTTGCACGTTGGGTTCCATCGTATCGCCGAACGGGCCTGTCAACGAGAAATCCAATCCGTCAACAGAAGCCGTCTTTTCGTTGATTTCGGGAATTGATGCGACGAGTTCGTTAAGTTCGGTTAAGGTATCCGAATCCAAATTGTTGTAAAGCATCGCTTTTACGTCTTCGGGGATAGTTAACCAAATATTATATAGCTGAATAGCGTTATTTTCGTTGCCCAAAGCACGAGCAAACGCCTTTCTTTCACAAAGTCCCGAGTGTTCTTCGAGTTTTGTGTTTTCCATTCCGCAATCGCAAACAGGGGCTTTATTCTTGCGTTTGGGAATTTCGCCGAAACCGATGATTGTTTCATCGTCAAGTTCGTATGCGTTTTTATCTACGCAACCGTTCAAGTCGCCTTCGATAGTTTTGATTCCGGTCAACTCGCCGTCTTCGTTGTAAAGCAATTCGCTTACAAAACCAACGCGGTCTGCAATACGTTTATCGGTTTTGTTCTTATCGTACTTATCGTTATCGAAGAATACGACGTCGCCGATCTTAGTTTCGTAATGCGATTCTATCTTGTGATATAGTTTTTCTTCCTTTAATTCATATACCCAACGTTCAAAGTTGTTGTCGTAGGGCATATCTTCATCATCGACACCTGCATAATTCAAACAGAATGCGATAAACATACCCGACCATTCGCCGTATTCGTTGCGATATTCGTCACCGAATTCGTCACCGTACCAAGCGCCGTATCTGGTATATCCGTTCAAGGTTGTTCCGTCTTCGGCAACTACGTAATTTTTCTTACTTTCGGTATAGCCCAATTGAGTTTGCGCTATTGCAAGAATATCTTCGCGCCAATTACCGCTTAATTCAACCTGTTCAAGAGTTTTTTCATATTCTTCGCGAGTTTCAACGTCGGACTTTTCGTTAGCGCGGCAAGATGCACCGTGAATATGGGTATCTTTTCCGCAAGAAAGTTCCCAAAGACCGAAACAAAGCTCGTTGTGTTGGTGATTTGCACCTATGGCAAGTTGGCAGTAAAGTTTTTTAGAGTCAACCTTTTCGGAGGAAACCGAGAAACAATCTTCATTATGTATATGTTTAAGCGTTTCGACAGATCCGCAAATCAGTTCATCGCCGTCAAAACATTCATCGGTATGTTCGTGGAGAATAATTTCTTTATAACCGCAGAGAAGTTTCGCTTCCTTATCATTATTAAGGTAGCAAGAATCGTTATGAACGTGCGCATTAACCGTCGGAAGTTTACAAACAAGTTTGTCTCCGTCAAAACAATCGCCCGAATGTTGATGCACTATAAAATCGGCATAACCGCAAATCACTTCTCCGTCGCTTCCGTAACACTCGTCGACATGAGCATGAACACCAAGTTTTTCGGAATCACAATCGAGCACCAATACGTCTTGCTCGGTTTTTTGAACATAACAAGAAGCATCGTGCACGTGTTCCTCAATTCCGCAGAACACATTTTCCAAGGTAATGGCAGGAAGAATCAACGCATAAGTCGTGCAGAAAATTATAATCGCAGCCGTAATTGTAATCAATCTTTGGCGACGTCTTGATCTTGAACGTTTTTTATTAAATTGTTTCGCTTCGTTCACGATAGATTGTCTCATAACTTCACTACCACCCCTTTCTTTTTAGAACTCGTTTTTAAAAGAAATATCAATGCTTTTTTGTGCTCGGAATAAATGTTTTTTCGTTTTGAAAAAACAAATCCCCACTTTTTCATCACTTAACATAATATCACCATTTTTTCAATAAGTCAACAAAAAGTTTTTCGCAAAATGTCGAAATTACGTCCAAAAACCATCATCTTTGAGTCAAATTGCACTAAAATCATGAACGGTTTACAATATCGAAACAAGTCGTATTATTTTCCGCAACATTTTTGGAATATTTTCCCATCGAAAAATCGCACAAAAACAAAGAAGGTCTTTGCTTTTTTAGCAAAAACCCTCTCAATTTACTTAATTAAAAACAGTATTAAGCGTTGGTGATAACGTAATCGACGTCGAACTTCTTACCGCGCATAGCCGCGAGAACCGCATCAAGTTCGCCTCTCTTATCGCTTCTGAGCCACGATTCGGAATAACGTTCTACCCACTTTTCAACCTTAGCTTCATCGATTTCGGTCACGCCGTCAATGATACGTGCCATACGAAGATTTACGATTGCAAGACCTTCGGCTTGGATACGAAGATCAACGGTGAATCTGCTTTGAACAGGCAAGCGACGGAATTCCTCGGCAATTTCGTACATACGTTTAGCATTTTCGATATAAATCGAGCTGTCGTTATGAAGCGGTTCGGGATCGCCCCAAGGAAGCGTACGATTTTCGAAGAATGCACAGCAGTAATCCAGCCAAGTAAATACCGATTGAACATCAACGAACTTACGGATAAGTTTAACGGTTTCGCCCGAGGGATCGCCGTAAACGATATCGGAAACTGCTTTGTCATATTTTTCGCACATAACCTTGGTCTTGCTGTTCCAAGCCAACGCGCCGCCCAAAACCATACCGTAAACGGTGCAGGTCATCGGGCAGATAGAACCGTAGTCACCCCAAGAGGTATTAAGCATACCCATAACCTTGTATTCTGCGCCCTTGCGAACCATTTTGCTGATATTTCTTTCGGCATAAGGCACATTTTCGCAGAATTGGTTCCAACAACTTGTACCCGGGCAAACAACCTGACTGAAACGTTGTTGCGCAAACTGTTCAACAGTGTGCAAAGGCGGATTGAAGTTGTAGTTCCAGTTGAGCATAACCATATCGTCGGGGAAACGGTCCATTGTTTCGGGATGGTGGAGAACGATGTCGCCCCACATCATAACCGTCTTACCGAGCGATTTCAAGTGGTTGATAATCTTCAAAGTGAAGTCAAGATAAAGTTCGCCTTTATTCTTGCCCTGATTCTTACCCATACAGATATCAAAGGTTTCATCACAGCAGATATTAAAGTACTTACTGCGGAACAAAGGAACGTATTGATTGATAAGCGAAGCGATAAGTTCGAAACTGTCGGGATCGCTCGCATTTATAGTATGGTGAAGCATCGTGTTAATCCAAGGATTAGCGCGGCGTTCATAAGTATCGAGTTCGCAGAGATGATGATACTTCTTGCTTTCGAGCAAACGGAAAAGGTGACCAAACGAAGAAAGCGAAGGAACAAAGTCAACGAAGTTATCATAGCAGTAATCGTCGATTTGCATAATTTCTTCGGCGGTCATGTAACCGAACGCCTTATATATGCCCTTGTATTCATCAAATTCAAAGGTATGTTCAATATATAATTGATATGAATTGTGCTTGAAGTATGCGAGGAAGTCGATCATCTCGAAAACGCCTTCGAGATTGGGAACTCTGCCGCGAGATGCATCGTGATAGAATCCGCGGTATGCCATATCGGGCTTATCTTCGATTTCGCAGCATTCGATATCTTCGCCGCAGCTTTCGAGCATTTGACGGAGAGTTTGGATACCGTAGAATGCACCTGCGAGCGAATCACCGGTAATAAGAATACCGTTTTCACGTGCAGAAAGCTTGTAACCTTCACCTTTCTTATTAAGACAATCGATAACGATTTTGCCGTTGGGTTCGGGAGTACCCAAAACCTTGGTAATAACAGGATCAATTCCTGTTTCTTCAAAAATTTCGTTAGCGAGTTTTTGAGCCGCTTTAAAGATACGGCTGTCGCACTTTGTGGTAAGTACGATATCAAGTCCTGCGGTTTTTACAAAGCCGCCTGTTTTCTTTAATTTTTTAGGTTGAGGAAGTATTGTCATAGTCCTTCTCCTTGAATATTTATTCCTTGTAAATATATTTCTACCACATCTTTACAAAAAACGCAATAGTTTTTCAAATTTGTTTCGTAAATGTATCAAAAAAATCAAAGTTTATGCATTTGTGGTTGTTGTATGCTGTTTTGTGAAATCTTTACCGTTTTTTTGCCATAATTCACAAAAAAGAATTTTTTGTAAAATCTTGCTTGACACGGTTGAAAAGTATAAATATAATAGGTAGCGTGCGAAGTGTGGGCATTCGGTCCACATCGCTAAAAAATTAATAAACGGTAAAGAACCGTATTTTTTGAAAGGGACAGATTATGGACTTCAAACTCGTCCTTGGCCTCGTAATCGTTGCTGCGCTCGGCGGTCTCGCTTATGCTGCACTCAACTTTTTCTCGGTCAAGAAACTCGAAGAAGGTACCGAAAGAATGCAGGAAATTGCTGCTGCTATTCGTGTAGGTGCTAACGCCTTCATCACCTATGAGTACAAAATTGTTGCTATCGTTGCTGTTATTGTAGCAATTTTGCTCGCTCTCATCATCTCTTGGTCCGCAGCCGTTGCATTTGTAATCGGTGCGGTCATGAGTGGTTCCGCAGGTTGGGTTGGTATGAAAATCGCAACCTACGCAAACGTTCGTGTTACTAACACCGCACGAACCACCAAATCGCTTTCCGACACCCTCAAAGTTGCTTTCAAGGGCGGCTCTGTAATGGGTCTTTGTGTTTCGGGTTGCGCTTTGCTCGGTATCTTTATCGTATTCGCAATCTTCGGTGTTGCTCTCGGTCAAATCGATGCTGAATTTGTTCACGAACAAGCAGCATCCTGCAAGAGCATCCTCGGTATGATCAACGAAAACCTCAACTTCGGTGCAGGCTTCACCATGACCCTTTCCGGTTATGCACTCGGCTGCTCCATCATCGCTATCTTCGCTCGTATCGGC
>JAGBUH010000251.1 GCA_017630915.1 Clostridia bacterium | reverse complement strand
CGGTTTTGTCGAACATTATCCGTATGGTCGAGGAGGCGCAATCGTCGAAAGCGAACATACAAACGGTTGCCGACAAGGTGTCTGCGATTTTCGTGCCGACGGTTACCTTGATTGCCGTAATTACGTTTATTGTAACGTTTTTCGTGACGAATGAACTCGTCAACGCGCTTGACAATGCCGTTGCCGTGTTGGTTATTGCCTGTCCCTGCTCGTTGGGGTTGGCTACGCCGACCGCGTTGATGGTCGGTATCGGGCGCGGTGCGTCGATGGGTATATTGATTAAAAACGCCGATGCGCTTGAACAGGCGTGTAAAATCAAGGCGTTAGTGCTTGACAAGACGGGCACCGTCACCGAGGGGAAACCGAGTGTGACAGAACTTATAACACTCGGCGAAATGAGCGAAAAAGAGGCGCTTTGCTATGCCGCTTCGGTCGAAGCGCTGTCCGAACACCCGATTGCAAAAGCGATTGTTTCGGCTTACGACGGTGACTTGCTCGAATGTAGCGATTTTGAAACGGTCACGGGCTACGGTGTGAGGGCAAAAGTCAACGGTAAAAGCGTAACTGTCGGCAAGGCTTCTTGGATTGAATCGTGTTTAGGTATAAAAATTGAAACAAAGCACAACCCGAATACCTTGTCTGTCGTTGCGGTTGACGAGTACGCGGTTTTGATGATATCGGTTTCCGACACGGTGAGGGTTGAATCGAAAGATGCGGTTTCAAAACTTAAATCATTGGGTATAAAAACCTATCTCGTCACGGGCGACAACGAATTTTCGGCGAAAGCCGTTGCAAAATCTGTCGGCGTTGACGGTTATATCTCCGACGTTTTGCCCGAGGGCAAGGTAAACGCGGTCAACGAGTATAAAGTAAAGCACGGCGTTACCGCCATGGTTGGCGACGGAATAAACGACGCACCTGCGCTCGCCGTAGCGAACGTCGGGTTCGCGGTCGGAAACGGAAGCGACATCGCGATTGAATCGGGCGATATCGTCTTGATAAACGGCGGTATTTCGGCGGTTGCCGATTCGATATTACTGTCACGCGCGACGATGAAGAAAATCAAGCAGAATCTGTTTTGGGCGTTCTTCTACAACACGGTGGGAATACCGCTTGCGGCGTTTGGATTGCTTTCACCGATAATCGCGGGTGCGGCAATGGCGTTCTCGTCGGTTTCGGTCGTTACAAATTCGCTGTTGCTTAAAAGAGTTAAATTGAAATAAAGAGGTTTTTATGGAAAAAAGAGCAGAATTTGATATATTTTTTATAGATTTCCACCGCAACGACGACGGTATGCATATCCGCGCGGTTGTCAGCAACATCGGTGATATCGACGGCGAAACGACGGTTAACTGTTACGTTAAAAACGTTGACACGGGTTTTTTTGCGGTTGCTTCGTCGGTTGAAAGCGGTGTTATCGCGTCAGGCGCAAGTTGCACCGTCAGTTTGAAATTTACAGACAACGACATCGCCGAAAAGAACGAAAACTTTACCTTGCTCAAAGCAGGAGAATATGTTTTCAGCTTGGGCGAGAATAAAGACACGGCGGTTGAGGTCTATTCCTTGAACGTGCTTGGTGATAAGTATTTATAATGTTTTTGTGTCAAGGGGCTTTTTGTAAAAAGCCCCTT
>JAGBUH010000001.1 GCA_017630915.1 Clostridia bacterium | reverse complement strand
TTCATACCCGACAGATTTTCGGAAAGAAAGGTGTTTATGTCCGTAGTTCCGTCATTAACTTCGCGGTACGCCTTGCGCGAGAATTTGCGGAAAATAACCGTGAAAAGCGCAATAAACGGAGCGAAACACAAAACCATAAGTGTCAAGCCGTAATTTAACATCAACATCGCGGCAACGACACCGAAAATGATAAACACGTTTTTAAAGAGGTTTACCAAAATGTTGGTAAACAGCATCGAAATCGCGTTGGTATCGTTGGTAACCCTCGTCAACAATTTGCCGACGGGCATACTGTGAAGTTGGTTGTGCGACAAACTTTCGATGTGTGTAAAGGTATCTTCGCGCAGTTGCGAAAGAATTTTTTGTCCCGTTTTCTGCAAAAGTATCGCTTGAACATAGGTCGAAACGAGCGAAACAAGCAAGATACTCGCATAAATTATAACATAAACATAAAGCTTTTTTAACTCGAAATCTTCCTTTATCATTTCCTCAATATTACCGACGAGGGTGGGGGAGATGATATCGTAAGAAATCGAAAACAGCATTATGACGAAAACGGCGATAAAACTCTTATAATGCGGTTTTGCATATTTGAGAAGACGTTTTATAATTTCGCCGTCTTTCATATTTCGGTCGAAACCGATTGCTTCTTTGCGGTCTTTTATCGAGAAAAAGGCGCAAATGAAAATAACCGAAATCAATCCGATGACTGCACCGACAATTAAGAGAGGGTAATATTCGTACATTCTGTTTGCCTCCCTTACATTCCCGACTCTAAATCATTGAGCCGTTGAAGTTCGACAAGATTGCGGTAATCGGTACAACGCGAATATAACTCGTCGTGAGTACCGACGTCGCTGATCTTTCCGTCGTCTATAAAAATAAGTTTATCCATGTTTTCGATGGTTGAAATTCTGTGCGCGATAAGTATCGTCGTCTTGCCCTTGCGCGTGTTTTTAAGGTTTTCGAGTATAACCTTTTCGGTCTTGACGTCAACGGCGGAAACCGAGTCGTCAAGGATAAGTATTTCGGCGTCTTTCATCAATGCACGTGCGATAGAAATACGTTGCTTTTGACCGCCCGAAATGGTAACACCGCGTTCGCCGAGAATGGTATTGTATCCTTCGGGAAACTCGGTTATATTGTCGTGAACGTCAGACAGTTTTGCCGAATTTTCGACCTTGTTTTTATCGTTGCTGTCCGAAGCGAAAGCAATATTTTCGGCAATGGTGTCGCTGAATAGAAAGTTGTCCTGTGGAACGTATGCCGCGTGCTTGCGGAGTTCTTTAATCGGCATCGAATTTATGTCATATCCGTCAATAAATACCGTTCCGTCGGGGACGTTATACGTGCGGAGTATAAGGTCGGCAATCGTCGTTTTTCCGCTTCCCGTACGTCCTACGATGCCCACGTTTTCACCTGCTTCGATGGTGAATGACACGTTATCAAGTACGTCGTATTCGCCCGAGGGATAACGGAAAGTGAGGTTTTTGAATTCAATCTTGCCTTTTATTTCTTCGGGAGCGACAACGTTTTCTTTGTCTGAAACTTCGGGGTTTGAATCAAGTAATTCGCCGATACGGTTCAGCGACGCTTTACCGCGCGAATTCATTTCGATAAGTTGAGATACAGCCATAATCGGCCATACCGTCGCGTTGAAATAACCGATGAATTCGACCAACTGACCGGCATCAAACACGCCCGAATATACCAAATATCCGCCGTAACCGAGAATTACGCAGATAACCGATTCAACCAAAAGCGTAACACAAATAGTCAACGTAACCGAAAGTTTGGTGTATTCGATGTTTGCGTTTTCGTTTTCTTTGTTAAGTTTGCGGAAAGCGATAAGTTCGTGCGCCTCTTTAACAAACGCTTTAATGACTGCAATACCTGCAAAACTTTCCTGCGAGAAATCCGAAAGACTTGAAAAAGCGGCTTGACGTTTTTCCCACTTTATCGTCATATATTTTCTCAAAATAAAACCGCAGATAAGCAAAATCGTCATCGGTATAAGCGAAAATGCCGTAAGCCATACGTTCATACCGAACATTTTGTTTATCGAAAGAACACCGAGCAACAATGCATCGAAGAACATCATTATTCCCATGCCGAAACAGTCCTGCACCGTTTCCAAATCGTTGGTGAACAACGACATCAGATTACCGACTTTGTTTCGTTGATAATAATGCTGGTCGAGTTCTCTGCAACGGTCAAACATCTTGTTGCGGAGCGAGGTTTCGATACGTATTCCCGAACCGAAGAAGCAAACGCGCCAAAGGAAACGGCCGAAAATCATCGCGATGATGACGAATATCAAAGGTCGGCAGACTTCGTCAAGCAGAAAATCCATATCAAAAGGTACGGTAACGCCGTCTTTTACCACGGCACCGTCGTTAATGCCGTTGATAACCGTGCGGTAAAGTTCGGGGACTATAAGTTGGATATAGTCCACCATTACGAGCGACAAAATACCCAACAAAAGTATAGGCGAATATTTCAGATAGTATTTGTTAATGTGCTTTCCGAAAAGCATAAAGTTTCTCCATATAAGTCAATGATGATTGATTATATCACTATTTTTTTCGACATTCAATCCCTTTTGTCAATCTTGCAAAAAGCAATTCGCTCATCACCAGATTCAAGGTATATAATACCGCATTTTGTGAATCCGTTTTTGGCAAGTGCCTTTTGCATCGGGATATTGTCTTTGTGGGTGTCGATTCGCAATACGCCCTTTTTTGCCAGTCCGTAATCGAAACACATTTTTGCAACGCCGCGCCCGTTACAATCGGTTGCGATTCGGTGGATAACACAGTAATCTCCGTCATCAATCCATTCTCCGTCGTATATTTTTAAATAGGTTTTGTCGGGACCGTCGAAAAGACAGAATACACCCAAAATATCGCCGTTTTCTTCGCAAACATAACAGTTTTCGTCAGATATGTCCTTATTTATAAGTTCCTCTGACGGATAGTTGCCTGTCCATTGCTCGTTATTTCCGTTTGCACGCATGAATTTCTTTGCGTTTTCATAAATTTCTTTGATTCGTGTCAAGTCGCTTGTGTTTGCTTTTCTTATTTGCATAATAACCTCTTGAAAATGATGTGGGTTGATGTTATAATCAAAACAGTAATTGATGAAATTTGGTGAATGATTATGGCAAAAAATAAAAATACTGCACTCGCACGGCTTTTGTATTCGTCGATGTTCCTTGCTCTCGCTTTGCTCTTGCCGTTTTTAACCGCGCAAATAAAGCCGTTCGGCTCTGCGCTCTGTCCGATGCATCTGCCGGTTATCCTTTGCGGATTTATATGCGGACCGTCGTGGGGTATGGCAGTCGGCGCAACCGCACCGATTTTACGTTCGATGACGTTCGGTATGCCGATTATGATGCCCGACGCTGTCGCGATGGCGGTTGAGTTGGCGGTTTATGCCTTTGTCGCAGGAACGCTTTATAAAAAACTGCAAAAAAATCTCTTTATGTTCTACGTTGAACTCATTACCGCGATGATTTGCGGAAGACTCGCTTGGGGTTTGGTTACGTTTTTCCTCATATTCATCGGGGAAGCAACCGGTGAAATCGCTTTTTCGGTTATCTGGTCGAGAACCGTGCTTCAAAGTATCCCCGGAATCATACTTCAACTTGTCGCAATACCGCCGATAATTTCGGTAATGAAAAAGAACCGTTTGATGCTTAATTAAAAGGACTTTTTATACATAGTTTTCACTTCACACCGCAGGGAAATAAAACCTGCGGTGTTGTTTTTTGATAAAAATTTATCGAAAAACGATAAAAATATATTGACAATCGGAAATGTGTGTGATATTATGACCTCGTAAAAACACTTTGGAGGCAAAAAATGACAAAAGTAAATAACCGAACCTCAACGCTTATATCTATATTCGTATCTGTCGCGGTATTCGTGTTTATCGCCGTAATGATGTGCGCTTTGCCGTTTGTTATTGATACCGCACCTATAATGCAGGAAATCCTTTCGTATTTCGACGGAAGTATCTTCGGTATATCGGGAAGTGTTATCTTTTGGATATGGATTTACGTGGTGCTTGCCGTTGCCGAGGTATGCTGTATTCTCGTCTTCGCGCTTTTGATTCACGTGAGAAAGGGATTGGTATTCACCCAAAAGAGTGTTCGATATATTTATGCCGTATCGTGGGGATGCCTTATCATCGCACTTGCCTGTGTTGCGGTTTGTAATTTCTTCAAAATGGCATTGGTCGTAGCACTTGCCGCGGGTTTTTTGGGGCTTTGCGTACGTGTTGTCAAAAACGTTATTGAGGAAGCCAATGCAATAAAGGACGAGAACGATTTGACGGTATAGGAGGGAATTTTATGATAATCATCAATCTTGACGTTATGATGGCAAAACGTAAAATTTCGCTTAACGAACTGTCCGATGCCGTCGGAATAACGCTTGCCAATCTTTCGATTTTAAAAAACAACAAAGCCAAAGCGATACGTTTTTCGACGCTCGAAGCGCTTTGCCGCGCACTCGATTGTAAGGTAGAGGATATAATCGAGTTCCGCGAGGATTAAAAAGAAAAGGGAATTAAATATGGATGATAATACGTATATGAACGATCTGGCATACATTTCGGATAATCCACCCGTTAAACCCAAAAGAACATACGAGAGTTTTGAAAGCGCTTATGCTTGGATATGCGTTCTGCTTGGATATTTATTCTGCCGCGCATTTCCGCCCATAACACATCCGCTCGGCTTCTTTATAGTAAATCTTTTGTGTGTTTCGGCATCATTTTTCGTTCTTTCGAAAAAAGGTTTGAAGTTTGATAGTATATCTATACTTTCGGCGGTTTTGTCGTTGGTGTTTGCATTTTCTTATATAGTTACCGTCGATTCTTTTGTGGGCTTTTTCACTTTTATCTGCTCGCTTGTGTTTTATTGCTATTTTGTGTATTCGGCAAGCGGAAACCGTTTTAAAGAAACTAATAGGGACATATTACCGCTTGAACTGTTTCGCGCAATGAAATGCGTAAAGGGTGGTACGGTGTTTTCCGCCATTAGCGTACGTAAAAACCGCGGCTTTAAATCATTTCTTAAAATAGCACTTGGCTTGTTTGTTGCGATATTCCCGACCGTAATAATCATCGGTTTGCTTTCTTTTGACAGCGAATTTATGGACATAATATACGACGTTCTCGATTTGCTTTTCGAAATAAATCTGTTTGCTCATTTTATATCGCTTGCTTTCGGATTGGTGATAGCGATGTATCTATTTGGCGTGTATT
>JAGBUH010000250.1 GCA_017630915.1 Clostridia bacterium | reverse complement strand
TTTTCTTTTTCAAACGGTTTTGTGTTTTCGAAAGCTATGCAAAACCATGTGGCACAAAAGGCACGGAACAAAAAGTCCCGTGCCTTTCATAACGTTTATTCGCTTATCTGTCCTTGCTTTTCTACATTGATAATAAAGCGGAAAGCAACACGGCGAGATGCAGCCAAATCAACTTCCCCGTTCGCATCGTAGATGGGCTTGTCGCAGGAATAACCAATTGTTTCCGTCATGCCTTGTAATGTAGTCAAATACGCCGCATCAACACCACATTCAGCGGACAAGCAGTAATCCTTTACGCTGTCGGCACGAGCCTTGGAAAGCGTTTGGTTAAGTTCATAACTGCCGGTGGGATCGGTGTGGCCTTCGATCATAATCTTCGAAATAAAGCCTTTATACTTTTCGCCAAATACGACAGTAGTATATACATCCATAAACTTTTGCAAAAATGCCTTGCCGTCGTCAGAAACAGCAGATTCATTTACGGCAAAGAGGACCGTAGCATCTAACGCAATTTCGCCGGTGGCGCGATTGACGGTAGCGTTAATACCCTTGGCTTCGAATTCTTTCTGCATTTCATCAAAGAGATCTGCCTTTTTCTCTGCGATGTCTTTGATTTCCTCTTCGGTCATGTTTTCGACCTCGACGCCCTGTTCTTCGAGAGCACGTGCTTCTCTATCGGTAATATCATCTGTATAGTAATATGCTTTACTGCCGTCAAGAAGGATAATGCTAAAATCAGCGCCGAAGAAAGCACCTGCGCCACTCTGCATAATGTAGGCATATTGGCCGATGATTTTTTCGGTTTCTCCGCTGACCATATCAGTTTCGGAAAGATATACGGTAAATCTTCCTTCGTCATCAATCTTGTAAGCGGCACGATCAAAATAACTGCCGTCTCTCCTTACCGCATAATTGAACATACCCGAACTTGAGAAGTAATCAAGTTCGTGAATAAGCGGAGAATCATGCAACGAATATCCATGCATCGAAAGTTTCTGATCGGTGTTTTTGGTAAGACAGAACGCTTTCAATTTAAGAGAATTTCTGTCTTTGGTGAAAGTCATATAGGGACCAGATAACTTAAAGGTATATTTGAATTCTACGCCCGTGAGTTCGTATGCAAAAGGTTCTTCGCCGGTGCTTGTTTGTTTTACTTGCTTGAACGTAATGTTATTACCGTCAACCTCATAAATACAGGGGGTTTGACCGATTTGATCTGCCGTTGCAAATTCAAGTACAGCAACTTCATGCTCTTTTATCGTTTTGAACTCGCCGTATTTGTATTTTGTTTGGGTACTGCAAATATTTTCAGCGCCCAAATAAACGGCAACGGGAAGAATTGTTATGTTGTGTGTGCCGTTATAAAACTGCACGTCTTCAAAAGGGATCTCTTTGCGTACAGTTTTTAGATCCTTGTCTTTGTCATTCAAGGTGTAAACACCGTGAATCATATCTGCGGTAAATTGGGTAGCATTGTAAATTTGTTCTGGATTGATCGTATCCTCAACGCCTTCGAAGAACGGTTCCGGCTTGGCATCTTGATCCATGATGCTATTTCCGCCCAAATACCAAACCAACTTTCCATCTTCGGTCTTGCCGACGTTCGATACACCGGGTGCACCATTGTCACAAGCACAAAGCATCATAAGAAAAGCGCACACCAAGAGCAAAGACAACAGTTTAATTGTTTTTTTCATGATTCTTCTCCTGATGTTAATTACTAATCAAGATTTACAATAAAACGGAACGATACACGGCGCGAAGCGTCCATATCAACCTCACCGTTTTCTTTGTAAATAGGTTTATCATAGGAATATCCAACCGCTTGAAGCATTTCTTGCAAAGCACTTCTGTAAGTCGCGTCTACACCGCAATCATCAGACAGACAATATTGTTTAACGCTGTCCGCTCTGGCTTGAGAGAGTGTCTGATTAAGTTCATAACTGCCGGTGGTGTCGGTGTGTCCTTCGACCATAATGGCAGAAACGAAATTATCATACTTATCGCTAAACACAACAGAAGCATAAACTTGAATGAACTTTTGGAGAAATGTCTTGCCCTCGGCGGAAACGTCAGACTCGTTGACAGCGAAAAGAACGGTGGAATCGAGTGCAATTTCGCCGGTTTGAGCATTGACAGTAACATTTAAGCCTTCGTCACGATACGCTTTCGCAAGATCATCCAAAAGATTCTCGGTTTTTTCCACGATATCTTCAAGTTGATTATCGGTCAAATCATCAAGTTTTGCTGTTTGATCTTCGGTCAAATACTTAGAAACGTCATTTTTATTGCGGTCGCTATACGTATCGTTATAATAATAGGTGTTTGTTCCGTCGGTCAAAACCAATCCGTCATGACCGCACAAGAAATATACATATTGATATGTTTCTTGACTGTTTTCAAGTGCAAGCGTAAATGTGAACAATCCGTTTTCTTCTAACGTCGCGATGGAATTAGAACTTTCGGTTTCATCTAACAATTCAAATAAAAGCGAAGATGATTTTTCTTCGGTGTCGTAGCGCATTCTTATATAATCAATGTCATTAGCGCTCTTTGAATCGGGCGAAAGATATCCTTCGGCAAATATGTAGTCGATTTTACAGTAGGCATCAAGACCGGTTGTCAAGGTGACGCTGTATTCTCCCGACGTGAGAGTTATGTTTCTACCTCTGAATTCAAAGGTATATTCCAAAACCAAATCCGAAAAAGCATAGGTAATTTTGTTTGTTTCCGTATCAACCGAAAAGGTATCCAATGCTTTAAGAATTAGTTTGTTGCCTTGGATTTCATAGGTGCAGTATAGTTCCAAAAAGCTATATTGATTGTCCCTATACCTATAAGGCACTTGGACAAACATCCAGTTATATTCTTTAATATTATATAACTTGTGCGCGATTGCCTGTTTCCCGGCACGAATTTGACTGGGCAAAACACATAAATCTACTTCCGATTTGTTGTATGACCATTTAAAAGTAGAAGTGTTCTCTACCAATTCGTTTCGTGCATCTTCGCCGCCAAGAAGTGTATACTTGCTGTAAAACATTTGAGGAGTATATGTTAACTTGTCATAAACTTCTTGCGGATTCAATGCTGTTTTAGGAGTGCCCAAAGGAACTGTATTTCCCGAATTGCCTTGACCTTCAAGCACGAAGCCATCTATTGTGTTTCCGTTAACGTTACTTCCGTTTTGATTTTCGGACTGACTGTTATTTGAACTTCCATCTTGGTTTCCACAGGCAACAAAAGAAACAACCATTAACGCAGCCAAAAAAAGGGTTGCTAATTTCTTAAACATGTTATACCTCTTTTATTTTACAGTGCGGAAAGAATTAAGAGCGGAGCTTGCGGTGAAGCTATCAGGAGAGGTAATCATAATAGCAATAATATAGCCGTCATATTTGCGAACCGCGGCAACTTGTGTCAATTCCGCTCCGTTTGCTTTGATTGTAACCTTTGCGGTTTTATATGTTTGACCCGCAACAGTAGAATTATAATATTCATCAACGGT
>JAGBUH010000249.1 GCA_017630915.1 Clostridia bacterium | reverse complement strand
TTAACTGTTGCACGGTTGTTTATTATTGTCGCCATATTATCTCAAATTCCTTTCAATATATCGCTATTAAAAGTTTATTACAGCAACTTTAAAGCTGTGAAAAAAACACCGTTGACCACATGATCAACGGTGTTTAATGTTTATAACAACTTGTTGTTCAAACGTACAAATTCGTTTGCTTCATCGGTTGTAAGTGTGCGAGAGAGTAGTAACGCGGAGAGATAAATATGCTTCGCGAGGTCTTCTTTGTTTTCGGAATTTTCTATCTTTTTAATAATCGGGTTGTCGGTGTTAATTGTCAAAACCTCACCCGTTGGCATCTTGAATGCATCGTTGTTACCCGAATTCATACTGTACATACGCATCATGTCAGCAAAACGTCTGCTTTCTTCGGGAAGCGAGATGAGTGCCGCCGCACCGTTTTCGCCAAGCATCGCAAATTTGATTTCGAGGTCCTCGCGAGAAATTGCGGTCTTAAAGAGGGAAGTAAGCGCTTCGTTATTGTCGGCTTCATTTTCCTCAAATCCCGAGTCGATTCTGCGGAATTTGATCTTGTCGTTTTTACTTTCGATATATTGCGCGAAACTGTTGTCGATGATATTGTCAAAAATGAATACTTCTTGACCTTTTTCGGCGAACAATCCGAGATAGTAACTTTGACTTTCTTTGTCGGTGGTGTAGTAGATTGTACCTTCTTCTTTGCCGCCCAAATATTCGGTTACTGTCTTGAATGAACCGTCTGCCAGTTCAAAGAGAATACTGTTGCGCGCTCTGTCGCCAAATTTCTCGTCGCGAAGACAAGCATATTCAAAATACGGCTTCATATCGCGCCAATTCTTTTCGAGGTTTTCTCGGTCGTTGTTGAAAAGCGAATTTAACTTGTCGGCAACCTTTTTAGAGATATGCGAAGCAACTTTGCGAACGTATGCATCGTTTTGAAGATAACTTCTCGACACGTTCAAAGGAAGTTCGGGACAGTCCAAAACGCCCTTGAAATTCACCAGATGCTCAGGACACGCGCCTTTTATATTGTCGGCGACAAATACCGAGTTGTAGAAAAGCTTAAATTCGCTTTCTGTGGGATCTAAACCGCTCTTGCGCTTGGGAATAAAAATCACACCCTTGAAGTTAAGGGGATAATCTGCAACGATGTGAAGCTTGAAAAGCGGATTTTCGTAATCGTTGAATACCTTTTTGTAAAACTCGTCGTATTCTTCGTCGGTTACATCGCTCGGATTACGTTGCCACAAGGGATTTGTGTCGTTGATAACCGTTTCTTCGCTACCGTTAACAAGCGCGATGTCATAGGGCATAAATGCGCAGTAACGTTCGAGAATCGACTTTAATTTTTCGTTGTCGAGGTATGCAAGTTCGTCGTCGGAAACGTGCATAACAATCTTCGTGCCGTGGGTATCGATTTGTGTCGGTTCGCTTTCAAAATTGCCGTCTGTGTCGCAGGTCCAATGAACCCCTTCGCCGCCTTTGTAGGAACGGGTGAACATTTCGACCTTTTCCGCAACAATGAACATTGAATAGAAACCAAGACCGAAGTGACCGATGATGCCGCCTGAACTTTCGCCCTCGTATTTTGAAATAAACTCAACCGCACCCGAAAGCGCGATGTTGTTGATGTAGCGTTCAACCTCGTCGATATTCATACCGATACCGTTGTCGCAAACTGTAATGGTACGTTCGTCTTTATCTGTGGATATCGTAATTTTATAGGCGGTTGAATCGTCTTCGGTTTCGCCGAGCGAAATCAAACGCTTGTGCTTTGTTATAGCGTCACAAGCATTGGAAACGACTTCGCGTATAAATATATCCTTTTCAGAATAAAGCCATTTTTTAATAATTGGGAATAGATGCTCGGTATCTACCGATAATGCGCCTTTTGCCATTTGAAAAATCCTTTCTATTTCGTGAATAATGAGCTGCCGATTAAGGCAGCTCATCAAGGTTTGGTTTGTTTAAATTTTATTCGGCATCGTTGCCTTCAAAAGTGCAAAGAATTTCGTCTTCGGTAACGTCGTCGCCGTCTATGTCGTCAAAATCGTCGATAAATTCATCGAATTCGTCAAAGAAATCTTCGTCTTCGTCAAACATGAATTTGCGTTCTTTGTATTCGGTATAAAGCAAAGCTGCGCCGGCAGCGCCGCCGATTGTGCCGAAAAGACCGAAAATAGCGGCAAGACCTTTCTTCTTTTCTGCGTTAATGATGCAGAGAATAAAGAAGGTTACGGATTGAACCAAAAGCGAGATGCCGAGAATGGGTCTGAATTTTTTCATAATGAAATCCTCCGTTGATTATTTATTGCAGTTTAGTTTCAAATATTCGTTGATGAAATCGTCGAGCTCACCGTCCATAACGGCTTGTATGTTACCGGTTTCGCAACCTGTACGGTTGTCTTTAACTAAGGTGTAGGGCATAAAAACATAGGAACGGATTTGGCTGCCCCATTCGATATTCATCTTTGTTCCGGTGATATCTTCGATACGTTCGAGCTTTTCGCGCTCTTTAATTTCGAGCAACTTACTCTTTAACATCTTCAT
>JAGBUH010000002.1 GCA_017630915.1 Clostridia bacterium | reverse complement strand
CTTTTATCCATTCGTTAGTTTGGTCGTGGCCCCAACTGCATGCCGAAAAACATATATCACGTCCGCAGTTTGCGAGAGCGAGCCCCATTTTTTTGTAAAGCAGGTGGCCTTGTTGGTTGATGGGCTTGAAGCAATAATCGTATTTAAGATAGTCGATGCCCCATTCGGCAAATGTTTTCGCGTCAACAAATTCATAATCGAAAGAGGAGGGGTATCCTGCACAGGTGAGATTGCCGCAACAGGAATACATACCGAATTTTAAGCCTTTTGAGTGCACATAGTCGGCGACGGCTTTCATTCCGTTGGGGAATTTGTTTTTGTCGGGGACTAATAGACCGTCGGAGTTGCGCTTTCTTTCTGCCCAGCAGTCGTCAATGACGAGGTATTCGTAACCTGCATCAAGCAGACCGCTATCAACCATAACGTCGGCGGTTTGTTTTATTAGGGTTTCGTCAATATTAGGTCCGAACGTGTTCCAAGAGTTCCAGCCCATAGGCGGTTTACGTACTATCATAATCGTTACCTCTATATAATTGTTGGATTTATTTTAACATATTTTTAATAACTATTCAAGAGGATAGAAAAAACAGTTGCATAAATGATAATTTTGGTTTATAATGTAGGTAATAATATTTATAAAGGTGTAATATATGAAAAGAATAATTGCATTAACTTTGACGGCTTTGTTCTTGGTTTTGCTCGTCGCTTGTAACGGCGACGGGGGCGAAAGTTCGGTCGATTTGGGGGATTTTCCCTCGCGTACTTCGGCTTTTTACGGAACGATGGACGTTAATTCGTTTTATTTTACTATGAACTTTACCAATCACGGCGAAACTTATGAGTTTACCCAAGCGACCAACGGAAAAGCGGTTACGACGATTGAAGACCACGACGATAACTCGCTTGATAAGTATCAAATTTATCAAGGAAACGCCGTTCACAAACTCTATCCTGCAAGAAACTCCTATGACACTTGGCTCGGCGGTGAGGGACAGGGATTCCTTTTTGACGGATATACTGCTTCGATGTTTGCAAATCCGAGTTCGGTTTCAGAATCTGAGTTCGAGGGCAAAAAATATTACTGTGAATCGTTTGTAACCCAATCGATGACGGGAAACGGCGTTGCCGGCGTGAATAATTATTACTTCGACGGTGCGCGTTTGGCGGTTGTTGAGATTATCGATAACGGCAGAACCGTTATGGTAATGAGATTTAATGATTATTCCAACACCATTCCCGAAAATATTTATCTTTCCGCACCGTCTGATTTCAAGCCGGGTTCGTTGGAAATCGAGGCTTCGGACATTACTTATGACGATAGTTGGGGTTGGGACACCGAAAGCGATAACGATAACGATAACGCAACAAGTTCGGCGGTGACTGACAATTCCTACTTTGCGGGCACTTCGGATATTATTTATAATGAAAGTTGGGGTTGGGGTAACTGATGAAGATTAAGAATTTACTTGTTTTTATACTCGCTTGTTTGATGATGGTCGGCTCGTTTGCCGCTTGCGACAGTTCGACCGACGAAAGTTCGCTTATTGAGAGCGAAATTGAAGAAAGTTCCGAAATTTCGGAGGAAGAAAATATGTATCCTGAATATTGGGGCAAAAACGAATACAACCGTACCGAAAACGTAGGCGCACCCGAAATAATCGATTCTCACGAAATGACTGTAAAGCGCGTCAAAGCGTCGAAATATGAAATTACCTATCAGACAGATGCGGGTAAAATGACGGTTACGCTTGACGAAAAGACATGGGGTACATTCAATATCGGTATGTACAAACTTGTTGACGATAAGGGCAACACCCACGTGTTTACGGGCGGTTCGACCGACTGGGAATATGTTTACCGTACCAAGAAGACGGCGACTGCACCGATGGTTTGGTCGGGCGGTAACCACGGTAACGAAACCCTCGTTTCGCTTAAATTCTATAATGGCGAAACCAACGAGGAAATCGTATTTAGTAAAGACGGCGAAAGCGTTACCGTTAACAAACTTCACGTTCTCGAAACGACAAAGCTTTTGTTTGTTGCAGACAGCGACGGCGACGGTTACGGATATAAAAACAAGGATAAGGACAAGTTTACCGATGACGACGTTTATGCTAACGTGGTTCGTAAATATACCTTTGTCGGTCCTCAAATAACCTTGAACGTTGATTATGAATACATTAAAGAGGTTTATTATCAACTTTCTTACACGTGTATGTTCCCGATTGAAAAGAAATACGGTCTTTATTGCGATATGATTGACGTTTCGGGTAACAAGGTTAAAACGATTACAACCAAGAAAGTCGGTTCGCCCAACTATGACGGCCCGATGAACAGCGGTAACGCCGCAACGCGTGTACTTATCTACGGTGACGAAATGCCGATTTATAAGTTCGATGTTCAGGTTACCACTCACACCGATTCGCTTGAAAACCAAAAGAACAGCTTTAAGACGGCGTTTTGGGATATGAACACCAACAGCAACAAACTCTATTTCTCGAAATATGACCAAAACAACGTGACCAAGATTGAAGTCGGCACAAAGTACAATACCGAATGTGTTTGGACGTTTATTTACGATAAGGACGCGAAATAATGAATAGTAATTCCGAACAGAAATACAGCAAAACCACAATCGTTTCTGTTATAATCTGCGCTTTTGTGTTTTTGGTTGCGATTGTTTCTTTCTTTATTCTGCCTCAAAAGATTTGTGTGCAGATTATGTCCGACCCGTCGCACCCCGAAACGAATACGGCGGTTTTCTTGGTGGCAGGTGTGTTGGTTGTCGGATTGGCTTCTATAATGTGTATGCTGTCCGAAAACGCGAAAAAATGGATTGCTACCGAATCGTTACTTGCTATTGCAATTATCGGCTGTTTGGTTTATAATTACGTTATTCTTTGTTAAATGAGAGGGAAATATGATGAAATCACCTGTGATTAAATCGGTTGTATTTGTCGTTGCCGCATTGCTTATCGGCACGATGATTACCTGCTTGACATTGGTTTTTTATAACAATCATGTCGGCAAACTCGACAGAGATGAAGTTACCGATATTGAATTAAAGATTGATGATGACGGTACGTTTTCGGGTAAATTCCGTTCCGAAGTTAAGGGCAAGAGAATAACCGGAATCGATTATGAAGTTGAAGACGGCAACGTATACATAACCATTCTTGCAACGTCGGGCACGAAACACGCGCTTACCATCAACGAAGACGGCTATGCCGCTGTGCAGATTAAGGATTTAACCGACGTTAAAAAGTTTTATTACCGCTCGTCTGCAAAAGACGAAGAATTGACGGTTCATAAAGGTTAAAATAGGAGATACGCAGATGAAACGTTTTATATTGATTGTTCTTGCCTGTATTTTGGCGTTGTCGCTTGTTTCGTGCGGCAATAATGATGAAATCGACGTTGGCGAGGGTTTAAAACTCGCAGGTAATCAAGCGGGCAACAAGGCGGTTGAATACAGCTTCACCTATCCCGAAGAATGGGAACTTTGCCGTAACGACGGCGTTATCGAATTGCAATTCGATTGCGACGACAGCGCGATGACTGCAAAATATGCAACGATAGCGATTCTTTCTTTCGACCTTGCCGATGCAACGCAGAGTGCAAAGGGTTATTGGGAAGGTTACGAAAAAGACGTTCAGGGTATTTACAGCGATTATAAACTTTTGGATACCGAAGAATACAACGAAGACGGCAAAAAACTTGACGATTCGCCTGCGTTGAAGCAAAAATACGTCGGCACAATCAACGGTGTCGAGTATTTAAACGAGCAGGTTATTTGCTGCCGTTACGGTTCTGTTTATCTTATAACCTTGTCTGTTCCCAACGAGTTTGCGGACAAAGTTAACGGCGCGATTGACACGGTTATAAAGAATTTTAAATTTGCATAAAAAAATTTAAAAAAAGTATTGACAAATGAATAAAGATGTGGTATTATCATCTTCGTTGCCGATAGTGTAACGAAGTTTGGGGGTTTAGCTCAGCTGGGAGAGCATCTGCCTTACAAGCAGAGGGTCACAGGTTCGAGCCCTGTAGTCCCCACCAACAAAAAAGTCTCTTTTGTCTACTGACAAAAGAGACTTTTTTGAGTGATGCGTTCCTTGCGGAACGTGATGCGCACTACGTGCGTGATGTCGACCTTCGGTCTGTGATGCACGCCTGCGGCGCGTGTATGGAACGCATCGCATCACCTATCACAGTGAAGCGACATCACTTATCACTTATTTACAAACATACTTGATTTGTGATATAATGTGAAAAAGTGAGGTGTACATTATGCAGGAATCAAAACTTAGGGAACTTTCTATGGAATTTTCTGTTGAGATTATTGAATTAGTAAAGTATCTGAAATCCATTAAAGAATCCATCATATCCAATCAAATCGGCAGAAGCGGCACAAGTATCGGTGCCAACATCCACGAAGCGCAGTACGCACAAGGAAAGAAAGACTTCGTTTCCAAGCTTGAAATCGCCTTGAAAGAAGCAAGCGAAACAGGTTATTGGCTTGAACTCCTATATAGAACGAAATATATCAATGAGCAAACCTTCAAAGAACTTTCATCCAAATGCACTTCCTTAAGAGCGATGTTGATCGCATCCTGCCGAACCGCAAAGGAAAATGTAAAATGAAAGAAAGCAAACTTTTTTTAAATAAGCGGTGGGTCTTTTGGATCGGGATTTTCTCAGTTCTCATTTTGCTTGGTATATATACTTTATCTGAAGAACTAACAACATCGACCATTATTATAGTCATTGGCTGTATTTGTTTACTTGGCTACGTTTTTCTTTTTCCAAACAGTTATAGAATTGGTGAGAAAGGAATCACTGTGTACTACGGGTTTGGTATAAAAACTACCGCTAAATGGAACGAGTTGCGCACCATTGAAGATCATTATTGCAGGGCATTTCCTTGGATGAGGGAGTATCATATCGGATATTTCAAAAAAGCATTTCCTTTGTGGGAAGAGGCATGCATACCGAAAAACAAGAAGACAACTGTTTTAATAGAAAAGTATTATAAAAAGACTATTGAGAAGTACGGCTGATATTGGAATACTTTTGGTCGTTCTTTCCCCAACTTATACACCGTTTAGTCGCTCTTTACCATGAAAAAGGACTTTCGAAAGAAAGTCCTTTTTCAATTATATCCGTTCCTGTCGGAACGGGTGATATATCTTCGATATGATATCGCTCTGCGAGCGATGATATACGCTTCGCGTATGTAGGAACGGATATTATATCATATTTGCAGAGCAAATATATCATACGGCAACGCCGTATATCATATCGCGCAAGCGATATATCATTAAAAAGTAAAACCAAGTCTGTATGACTTGGCTTTTTTATTATACAATGCTCCGCATTGATTTATTTACAAAATCAGCATTGATTATACATTATTAAGGTGTTATACATATATTAAAGATTATGTAAAAACATTGGAGGGAATTATGAGTAAAGCGCAAAAAACGTTATTGAATATTATCACTCTGCCCCTTTTGAATGTTATGTTTTCTTTGTATGATATACACCCTAAGCATACTCAATACCGCGAAAGGAGATAAAGCAGTTGTGAAAACTCTCAAATCTATTTTGTGTATTATATTATGTCTGTCATTCGCACTATCTTTGTGCAGTTGCGGTAGAATGAGCGGAAGATATTTTGGTTATAGCGCCAAAACGATATATTGTGAAGACGGTTACGAATCGGAATATGCTTATCAGCTTTGGCGCTATGAAGAATATATTAACTATCGATTTTTTGGAGTTCCGCTTTTATCATATAGTGAACGTTCATATACTTATTTAAACCCCAATGGTAAAGTAACAGACATTACCTTCGTGAAAGATCATGAAGATCGCGAAAACTTTCTCACGCTGTTGCCCGAAGATCAACTTGCATTGGTTGATAGACAAAGGGGCTTTGTTTTGTACACACTGCCAGAAGGACTCTATGGGATATTTTTTGATGATGTGCCGGGACAGTCTTCTCTCGAACTCAATTCGAACCACTCGTGGTATTCGGTTAGAATGTACAAATATGATGAAAGCAAATCGTTATTTTACACCTCATTTGAAGTTCCGATAAAAGAAAGCGGAAGATTAAAAATCAACTTAACAGAAGAATATTTTGGTTTCAATAATTTCATTTGGTTAGATTACGAATTACACGAAGTCTCGGGCGAGCCGAATGTTAAAATCGACGAGGAGTATTCTATATCGAACGTTAAGTCTTGGTTAAAACAGTGTAATGATAAGGCTGTGGATAAAAATGTCGAAGATATATCCAACATTGTAACCTTCAAACGCTTGGATGATATATACTACTTTCGTTTAAAAGGTTCTGACAAAATCTATATTCTTGAAACTGATTTGAATAAAAATGTAAAGCGTTTTGTTTCATTTGAAATGCCAACAAATGGCGTTTCTATATATCGTGCATACGAAAACGGCAAGAAATATGAATATTACGATATATACGGTGAAGAAAACTTTTATATCAATGCCATATAAATTCGATTTTTGAGAAATTTAATATGGAAAATGCTATTCGGGGCAAACTTCGTTGCTGTTATCAATAAACTCTTTTTTAGTTGATTCTGCGTTGGCAACCGAAGACACACTTTGTCGAAATTGATGATATACGTTGCTTTGCGTGAGATATATTCGTTAGATACTTTGTTGACATTTATTTTGCAGTATGATAAAATCAAAAATCGTGTGAAGTTGAATTTATTAAACCAAAGGTCGAAAGAAAAAACATGAACAACGTCGAAAATGCTAACAACCCTCTTGGGTATTTAAAAATAACTACATTACTGCGCAAGTTTGCGCTTCCGAGCATCGTCGCGATGATTGTGAGTGCGCTTTACAACGTCGTTGACCAGATATTCATCGGCAACTACGTCAGCACCGTCGGAAACGCCGCTACGGCGGTTGCTTTCCCTTTGACGACGATTTGTATTGCCATTTCGGTTCTCGCCGGTGTGGGCGGCGCGTCGCGCTTCTCGATTGAGCTTGGCAAGGGCAACAAAGACGAGGCAGGAAAGTGCATCGGTAACGCGCTCGGCTTGGCGATTATCGTCGGTGTGACCTATTCGGTTCTTGCTTATATCTTCTGCGAAAAGTTGCTTGTCCTTTTCGGCGGCAGCGGCGAAACCTTGACACTTGCTTTTGAATACTCGAAAGTCGTTATTTTGGGTATGCCGTTCCTTATTTTGTCGAACGTGATGAGTAACTTCATCCGCGCCGACGGTTCCCCCAATTTCTCGATGGTATGCATGATTATCGGCGCTGTCGTAAACATCGGTCTTGACGCGCTTTTTGTTTGCGATTGGGGCTTTGCTTGGGGCATGAAAGGTGCGGCAGGCGCAACGGTTATCTCGCAGGTGCTTTCGTTTATTATTGCTATTTCATATTTCCGCAATTTCAAGTCGGTAAAGATTGGTTTGAGGAGTTTTTCGCTTGATATCAAGCGTATGTATAAGGTCGCGACACTCGGTATGAGCAACTGTATCAACCAGTTGGCGATTTGTTTGGTACAAATCGTTATGAACGGTCAGCTCGACAAATATGCGCAACTTGAACTCGCGCCCGAAGACGCTTATATCCCGATTGCCGCTTTTGCGGTTGTTATGAAGGTCAACTCTATCGTCGTATCGGTGTTTATTGGTATGGCGCAGGGTATGCAGCCGATTGCGGGATATAATTACGGCGCAAAGCAGTTTGACCGTTCGAAAAAGGTTGGTCTTTACGCTGCGGGAATTTGCGGTCTGTTTGCATTGTTCGGTACCTTCTTCTTCCAAGTTTTCCCCGAATACATCGTGTCGGTATTCGGTTCGGGTAACGCGCTTTACACCGAATACGCCGTTAAGACTATGCGCGTGTTCCTTATGTTCGTTTCCTGCGCGGGTATTCAAATGACGATTGCAAACTATTTCTCGGCAATCGGAAAGCCCGTAAAAGGCGTTATTTTGTCGCTTACAAGACAGATATTGCTCATCGTACCTTTGATGCTTATTTTGCCGAATTTTTACGGTTTAGACGGCGTTTTGTATGCCGCACCGATAACCGACACCGTTTCGTTCCTTGTGGCGTTGGTGTTGATTATATTTGAGTTTTCGAGAAAAGAATATAAGAAGAATTGAATTGATTGAATGAAAAAAGTTCCTCGGTTTTTCGAGGAACTTTTGTGTTGTAGGTTGGGGGAACCGTTCGCAATAACATTCGAGTTTTTAGAATTTTGATTTATATCATTTATTGATATTGGACTCTTTAATTCCTAAAAGCAAAATACCAAGACCTATAACCCCCAAAATAATTAGAGTAACCAAGATGCTACCATCAAGCGTGTTTTGAATAAGACGGCAGATGAAAGCAAAAAATGCAAAGGCCAAAAGAATGGAGCCTCCGATAAGCTTTCCTTGGGCAAGGACAGGGGCTGATTCGGGGTAAAGACTTAAAAACTCTTTTCTGGATTCAAATGTTTTTCCGACTATTAGTTTAGGGTTTTTGGGCAGAACAAAAAAGTTCAACAAGGCATTTAGCTCTTGGTCGTGAATCATAATATAGGCTTTTTTTCCGTTCTTTAAACGAATAGTGTGTTCTCCGAGATGCCCTCCGATACTGTATATCCAAGCAAATTGGTCATAGGCCACCACCGAACCGGTTTTCTTGCAGAAAAAAGCATTTTCACCGCAGTATATTTTAGATGGTTCAAAGGTGGGGGGTGCTGTTAGGTCAATGTCATCTAAATAGTGTTCAAGACCGCTTTTTTTGAGAAGTTTAAAGGTGTGTCCATACCAAAAATATTTAACAAAATATATTCCCAAAAAAGTTGCCGACATAAAGAACCCTAAAAATATCATGGCCAAAATGATATCATCTGAAAACTTCGCGTACAAGAAGAATCCACCAAAGATGCAAAGGACCGAAATAATGCCCAGTGTCAAGAAAATCCGTCCGAGAATTTTGTTTTGTTTAGCATACTTTTGCATAAATCATGCCTCTCATTAAAGTTGTTGTGAATTTATTATATCATAAATGTTTTTTATTTGCAATGATATGTTTTAACTATGACGTACTACCCGAGCGGATACGTTCACTTCGCCAACGCGTAAAAAACAAGTCCCTCGGGCGAGGAACTTGTTTCGTTTGAATTTTTGGGGAATAACTTTTACGCAACGGTATAAGTGCCAAACGCGATACGTTTTACGAGCAAGTAGTCGGTGGAGTCGATAGTGTTGTCCTTGTTGATATTAGCTCGAAGTTCTTCTTCTTGTGAAAGCGTGTAAGTCTTGAAGCAAGCGCGTTTTACGAGCAAGTAGTCAACAGAATCAACCTTTTTGTCATCGTTTACGTCGCCCAACATATAATCGGGTTCGGTAGGTTCATCGGGTTCGGGATTAGGATTATCGGGGGTGGGATTTTCGGGTTCGGTTGCAGGTTCTTTGTTTTGGGAAACCTCAACCTCATCGATCCAAAGCATTGCAGGATGTTCCTGCGAATGCATAAAGTGGAACTTGACGTATCTGCCCTTGACCGAGTTTTCTGCTGTTGCGGTGAGGGTGTAGGTACTCCATGTTTCGTCGGAAGCGCCTGTACCGTTAGTCAAAACCGCGTCGCCGATTTTTGCACTTGCAACGAGTTTGTATTCGCCGTCGAGAGTGTCCGAAACATAAACATCGATGGATTCATATTCCTTCGGAGAAGCAAGACCCCACTTGCCGCCTGCGTAATATGCGGTATATGTGTCGGAGTAATAACTTTTGCCGAGGTCGATTATAACGTCAACGCCGTTATCGTGAATTTTGTCCCAACCGGCATATTCGGGACCGCTACCGTCTTTTGTACCTTTGACGCCGTCGGTTAATCGGATACCGTCGTCAACGCGGTTGTCGGTACGGTTGGAGGGAGTGGTGGTATATTGCTTACCTTTTGAAAGGATTTCTCCTTTTGAGGGGATGTGTTCGCCGTAAACTTCAACTTCCGAAACGAAAATCCAGTTGGAAGAACCAACGAAACGGAATTGAACGTATCTTGCGTCAACTGCTTCATCAAGCAACACGGTTGCCGAAACAACACCGATTGTTGTGCTGTCGGTCGGCGTTACTTCGCCCGCTTTTGTCCAGTTGGTATTATCGTCGGAAACGTAAACAGAAACGTTGGAGGGCGCTTTGATACCTGCCGCCGAATTGAGCGAAGAAGCAACGTTTGCTACGAATTTATCGACTTTGTGCGATTTTTCGAGGTCAACGGTAATCGAGCCGTAACCGTTTGCTTTGTATTCATCGGTGGAGACGTTCATACCGATGAAACCTTTGTCCTGATAAGTGGCGTTAGATGCAGGGGAATAACCGTCGGTCATGGTGATTCCGTCTTCGTCGGGGTAGGTTGCATTTGATGCGCCAGGGTAAAGACCTTTTATTGTGTAATTCTTTCTTAATGCGATGTTATCCACTTGAATCGGGTCGCCGCCGTGGACCTCGACCTCATTGATGAACGCGGTCATTCCGTCGAGAACGAATTCCAATTTAATCGAATCGGTGTTAAGGCCTGCAAGTTTGAGCTCGGTCCAATATGCCGTTTCTTCGGTGGATTGGAGGGGGAAAGAGCCGACGTTTTTGTATTCGCTGTCTATACGCGCGTATGCTTTTACCGAGTTAGGTACTTTAACGCCCGAGAAGTTACCGAGGTGCAAACGGAGAGAAGTGACGTTATAAACCTTATCAAGCGGAAGCGTTACCGTCGCAAGACCTGTGGTTTTGTCGGCGTTTTTGTTGGTTGAGAAAGCAAACCAACTGTCGTCGTCGTAATCAAAGTGAGTTGCGGCAACGCCGTCGGTGAGGTCTGCGGTATAATTCGCAGGCCATTTATCGTCCTGAACAACATAACCCTTACCGCCGGGAACCTCATATTGACAGCCGGTGGAAATAACCGCGCCTGTAATTGCAATAGGCTCGGCAGGCTCTTCGGCAGAGGATTCGGCAGATGCTTCGGAGGAAGCTTCTGTTACAGAAGATTCTG
>JAGBUH010000248.1 GCA_017630915.1 Clostridia bacterium | reverse complement strand
TGTCAAAGACGGCGGATTCGAAAAATATACCTTGCGCGAATTGCTTCCGAAATCCTTTAAAATGGAGTAATTTATGAGAATTTACGATATCATCGACAAAAAACGTAACGGCTTGGAACTGACCGATGCCGAAATAGAATTTTTTGTAAACGGGTTCCAAAACGGCAAAATACCCGACTATCAAATTTCGCCGCTCTTGATGGCGATTTGTATAAACGGAATGACCGACAGGGAAACCGCGTATATGACGAAAGTTATGGCGGAATCGGGCGAAATCAACGATTTGTCGGCGTTCGGAGATACCACGGTGGATAAACATTCAACCGGCGGTGTCGGTGATAAAACCACGTTAATCATCGCTCCGATTGTCGCTTCGCTCGGATGTACGGTTGCCAAACTTTCGGGCAGAGGCTTGGGACATACGGGCGGTACGCTCGATAAGTTGGAATCAATCAAGGGATATCGTACCAACTTATCGGCAGAGGAATTTACCGAAATCGCAAAAAAATGTTCGCTTTGCGTCTGTGGCGCAGGGGGTAATATCGCCCCTGCGGATAAAAAACTTTATGCCTTGCGCGACGTCACCGCGACGGTTCAGAGCATTCCGCTTATCGTGTCGAGCATAATGAGTAAAAAGTTGGCAGGCGGCGCGAAATCAATCGTTCTCGACGTCAAGACGGGCAGTGGCGCATTTATGAAAACCCTTGACGATGCGCGTGTTCTCGCGACCTCGATGGTTAAAATCGGCAAACTGACGGGGAAGAATATGTCTGCCGTCATCACCAATATGGCGCACCCGTTGGGTTACACAATCGGTAACGCGCTCGAAGTTGCCGAAGCGGTTGCGCTTTTGAGGAATCAAAAATCCGACGACGGACTGTTGACGGTTTGTAAAACTCTCGCGACCGAAATGGTGAGTTTGTCGAAAGGAATAACGCAAGACGAGGCGAAAACCCTTGTGGAATCGGCGCTTTCGAGTGGAAAAGCATACCAAAAGTTCGCCGAATGGATAACCATGCAAGGCGGTGATATGTCGGTGCTTGACGATTTGACGGCGTTCACTTCGGCAAAATACGTGACCGAACTCGTCGCCGATTGCGACGGATATATCGCAAAAACCGATGCATCGGGAATGGGAATTTCGGCGATGATGTTAGGCGCAGGACGCGATTCAAAAGACGACGAAATCGATATGTCCGCAGGCATAATCCAACTCGCCCACGTCGGCGATTACGTCAAAAAAGGCCAACCCATCGCGCGTTTCCAATCGAGCACGGTTGCCGACCATTCACCTGTCCATAACCGCTACCGCGATTCCTTGACCTTAACCGATACCAAACCCCAATCAGAACCGATAGTTTACGAAATTATAAGATAATAACGCAGAATAAGATACAAAAAACGCCCGAAATTTCGGGCGTTTTTTGTCGCTGTAGCTCTCGATGAAAAGCACACGGTTTTTCATCGTTTTTCGTGATGTCCGTTCACTCGCGTCGCGCTTTCATCCCAAAAATCTTACGATTTTCGGGAACCCTATCAAGCGCACGGACATCATAAGTGTTTTTTTCAAGGGGTCCCCCGAAAACATTTATGTTTTTGGGGCAAAAAGGCGCATGTCCTTGAAAAAACGAAATTTATTGTATTTGTTTCAAAGCGAGCGATATGCGCGTGACCGCGCGCGATATATCTTGCGATGCGATATAAATTCGCTTTGCTCATTTGCGATATGTTCGCTATCGCAAACCTGAATATACCCCTTGACAATCACGTGATTGTGTGATATAATCATGTTACACAAATCGAAAAAGGAGAAAAAACATGGAAAAATTCGGGCAATATTCCGTCTGTGTTCGCAAGGCGATTCTTTCGACGATCGCTTTTTGGGGATATTTTTTGGTTAGAACCCTCCTTTATGGCTTTGTTGCTGTTTTCTTCGAAAACGAGGAAACACGTCTTTTCGGATACCCCGAAGAATTTGTTGTGATTGCAACGGTTTTGGGTTGTATCCTTGCCCTTTTTATGTTTTATGATTACCACCTTTGCGATTATATAAAAGAAAAAGAATACGTCGAATCCCTTGATGAAGATTATACCTTTTCGCTCAAAAACGAAATCAAGACTGCGTTTAAATCTCCCGAATTTTTGGTAGGGCAGGGCGTTATCGTCTTTTGGTGCATTTGCGTCAAAAGCGTTTACTTCATACCCACCGTTTTGTTTTCGTTGATTGCAGAATTTTGGGCAAGAAAAAATTGGTTCAATGCAAGGAACTTTTTCGGTAAGAAGAAAAAGAAAAAAGGCATTTACGCCTTTCGTCTTATGTTGCATATCGGTGTTTGGGCGTTTAACTTTATCGGCGGTATCTTCATCGTCGCATTGCTAAAAAGCGGTTTCACTCCGATTGTCACCGCGCTGAAAAACTACGTTGTTATCATCTTTTGGGCAATCGTTATTATGGCGGTTTTGTCGTTTGTTCTCCACCGTCTGCGCGCAATCAAGGTGCAATACAAGACGATTAGACGTCTAAAAAACCTCGCAAAAGAAAACCGAATGAAATTAAAACTGCCGAAACACCCCTATATTTCGGTGCTTTTGCAGAGAATTGAACCCTTTTCGCTTGAACACAGAAACGTCACCGTCAACGGAATAATCGTTCCGACGATATTGGGCAAAACGCCGCTTTACTTTTTGGGTGACGGACTTATTCAAAGAACGCGAACCTATTATTTCTTTAAAATCGAACTGTTTTCAAAACATAAATTCATGCACTATTCGTTCCCCGAATCCAAGAGAGGCGAAAAGAAAATCATTCTCTTGTCGCCGATACCTCGCGAGTTTTTCCTCGCTAACGCAAATTACGGGGAAGAGTATAAAACCGAAATGATTGCTAATCCGTTTACGTTAAAAAACGGCAAAGTTCCCAAAACCTACTTTTCTTCCGTCAGCAGCGAACACGCCGACGGCGATAACGGCTCAACGGTTGACGGCGCGCTGATTTACAGCGGAAGCGCGTTTTGTAACTATATAAGAAGAATGTGCGATAAATAATTAAACCGTCAATTCCTCTTTTAGCCGTTTTAACGCTTTTGATTCCTTTCGCGAAACCGTAACCTGCGTCAATCCCAAGGCGCGTCCTGTTTCAGATTGCGTGAGGGTTTTGAAATACCTTAAAAGTATTATCTCGCGTTCGCTTTCATCTAACTTAGAAATCGCCTGCTTCAAGGCGATTTTTTTTCTGTTGGGTATGACGGAGGGGAGGATTTTTTGTTCCCCGAATGAGAAAAAAAGTAAAAAAAGTTTTATGC
>JAGBUH010000247.1 GCA_017630915.1 Clostridia bacterium | reverse complement strand
TCGAATCAAACTCGGACACGATTTAACCATTGACGGCACTTGCAGAGTAGCAGGAACAATCCTCAATCAGTTTGCTATGGACGAAAAAGACGGGCGACTTCGTGTTGCAACTAATATCCGCTTTTCTAACATTTCAAAAGACGGAAACGCCATATCGTCTTCAAACGAACAGGTAAACCGCGTTATCTGTCTAAACAAAGATATGGAAATCATCGGTCAAAGCGCCGATATGGGCATCAATGAAAGCATAAAATCGGTTCGTTTTATGAATGACATTGCTTATGTAGTCACATTCAGACAAACAGATCCGTTATATGCCGTTGACATGACCGACCCGACAAACCCGACGATTCTTTCCGAACTGAAAATAGACGGTTTCTCAACTTATATGCAACCGTTTACCGACAATCTGTTACTCGGTATCGGATTTGATGCAAACCCAAAAACAGGCGTTCAAACGGGTTTGAAATTAACCATGTTTGATACAACCGACAAAGCGAATGTTTTTGATATTTCGTCATATATTCTGAAATGGACAGACGGCAATTATTCAAGCAGTTCGGCAACCTACAATCACAAAGCCGTTTTGATAAGCGGCGACAAAAATATCATTGGCATTCCTTTGGCTATTGATAGCAATACGGTAATTTACAATGATGGAAATGCAGAAGTGAAATACCAATTTCTAAATCTCTATGTTTTTTTTGAGTTCGACGGCGAAAAACTAATCGAAACAAAGCGCATCGAACTCCCCCCGAGTAACAATACAGAAGATGTTCGCGGATTATATATCGGCGATTACAGTTATGTTGTATCTAACACTGGTATAATTTGTCTGTCGCTTGATGAATTGACTGTTGTTTCGGAATTAACATTTAAATAAACACTTTTCCTCTGCCCGAATGCGTTTAATTGCACGTGTTCGGGCGTTTTTCTTTGTTTTGTGTATTTTAGATGAAAGAAATTGAAAAAAACATAACAAAAAGGGGAATATTTTGGTTAAAAGCTATTGATTTTTGGGAATATTTATGATAAAATCAATAGGCTTTTGCGAAAGGCAAAATACACACACCGTATATGCCGCACGGGTGCGCGATAGATTCGCGTTAAATGCAGGTAAATTTAAAATGCGGTGGCGGGTAAAAACCCGAAGGAGAAAAACATGGCAGTTGTATCCATGAAACAACTTCTCGAAGCAGGTGTACATTTCGGTCACCAAACGAGAAGATGGAACCCGAAGATGGCTGAATACATCTTCACCGAGAGAAACGGCATTTACATTATCGACCTTCAAAAAACCGTTAAGAAGGTTGAAGATGCTTATCTCTTCATTCGTGACATCGCCGCTGAAGGCGGTAACATCCTTTTCGTCGGCACCAAGAAGCAGGCACAGGATGCAATTAAGGAAGAAGCTCTCAGAAGTGAAATGTACTATGTAAACGTACGTTGGCTCGGTGGTATGCTCACCAACTTCAAGACTATCAAAAAGTCTATTCAAAAGCTTCACAACCTTAACAAAATGGCAGAAGACGGCACTTTCGATCTTCTTCCCAAGAAGGAAGTTGCTTCCCTCCAAAAAGAAATGGCTGACCTTGAAAAGAACCTTGGCGGTATCAAAGATATGAAGGGTCTTCCCTCCGCTATCTTTATCGTTGACCCCAAGAAAGAAAAGAACGCCGTTGATGAAGCAAGAAAACTCGGTATTCCGATAGTTGCTATCGTTGACACCAACTGCGATCCCGATGAAGTTGACTATGTAATCCCCGGCAACGATGACGCAATCCGCGCTATCAAACTTATTGCCGCTACCCTCGCAGACGCTATCATCGAAGGCAAGCAAGGTGAACAACTCACCGATTCCTCCGAAGTTGCTGAGGAAGCTGCTGCTGAATAATCAACTATAACAATTTACCGAATTTTAGGAGGAAAATAAAATGGCTAATATTTCCGCAAAAGACGTAATGGAACTCCGTAAGAAGACCGGTTGCGGTATGATGGAGTGCAAGAAGGCACTTGTTGAAACCGACGGCAACTTCGACGAAGCAATCAAATATCTCCGCGAAAAAGGTCTTGCTGTTGCTGCTAAAAAGGCAGACAGAATTGCAGCAGAAGGCGTTGTTGACATTCTTTCCGATAACGGTGTTACCGCTATCATCGAAGTTAACGCTGAAACCGACTTCGTTGCTAAGAACGCTTCTTTCCAAGAATTTGTAAAGGGCATTCTCAGAACTATCGTTGCTAACAAACCCGCTGACCTCGCGGCTCTCAACGCTCTTAACTTCGACGGCACTGACGTTACCGTTGAAGCTGAACTCAAAAACATGATCTTCACCATCGGTGAAAACATGAGCATCCGCCGTTTCGACATCGTCGAAGGCACCACCGGTTGCTACATTCACGGCGGCGGCAGCGCAGGCGTTGTTACCAAGTTTGACACCGATTGCGATGCTTCCAGCGCAGTATTTGCAGAATATGCAAAGAACGTATGTATGCAAATCGCGGCTATGAGCCCGAGCTACGTTGACAGAGATCATGTTCCTGCATCCGTTGTTGAAAACGAAAAGGCAATTCTTTTGAGCCAAATCGAAAACGACGAAAACCTTTCCAAGAAACCCGATGCGGTTAAGGAAAAGATGGTTATCGGCAGAATCAGCAAGTTCTATGACAACAACTGTCTTGTTGACCAAGAATACGTTAAAGACAGCGACCTTACCGTTGGTAAGTACACCGAAAACGTTGCAAAAGAACTCGGCGGTTCGATCAAAGTTGTTTCTTTCATCAAGTATGAAAGAGGCGAAGGTATCGAAAAGAGAGAAGACGATTTCGCTGCTGAAATCAACAAGCTCGTTAACGGTTAATCGTAAAAACGTTTATAAGAGAATCGGTTGATCCGATTCTCTTTTTTATCTGCATTTTCGAACCATTTGCTTGACATAGTTATAAAATTATAATAAAATAAGTAATAAATTTATTTTTGTAGGAGGGTTCGATATGCTTGCAGATATACTTCATAAAGCGGAAGCGTCTTCCCCTTCTGCCGCCGTTATTATTTCAATCGCGTTGATGCTGTTTTTGGCTTTTTTGATGACGCGTGTCACAAAAAAGTTAAAACTTCCTAACGTTACCGCATATATTATCACGGGCATACTCATCGGTCCGTACTGTCTTGATTTTGTTCCGATGTCGGTTGTCGACGGAATGGACTTTTTATCCGACATCGCGTTGGCGTTTATTGCTTTTAGTACAGGGCAGTTTTTCAGATTTTCCGCGTTGAAGAAAAACGGGCTTAAAGTTACCGTTATAACGCTTTTTGAGGCGTGTTTTGCCTCTGTGGCGATATTTATTCTTACGTATTGGGTTCTCGGTTTAAGTCTTGCTTTTTCAATCGTTCTATCGGCTCTCGCGGCGACAACCGCGCCTGCTTCGACTATGATGACGATTAGACAGACGGGCGCAAAGGGCGATTTCGTTGATACTTTATTGCAAACGGTTGCGCTTGACAACATAATCGGTCTTTTGGCATACAGTATTGCCATTTCGTTGGCATCGGTTTCGATTTCGGGCGGCAGTTTCAGTATTTCCGACGTATTGGTTCCGATGGCATCGAATATTGGTGTTTTGTTGCTCGGTTGCGTTTTCGGTATTTTAATGAAACCGCTTCTTAATCAAAAACGTTCGACGGATAACCGTCTTATTATCATGATTGCATTTTTGTTCGCGTTTTGCGGCATCTGTGTTATCTTGGACATCTCTCCCCTTTTGGGTTGTATGTCCATGGGCACTGTTTATTTCAACATCACCGATGACGAAAAACTGTTCAAGCAACTCAACTATTTTAATCCTCCGATTTTGCTTTTATTCTTCGTTCGTTCGGGTATGTGCTTCGATTTGAGCGCACTTATGAGTCAAGCTTCGACAGTCGGTGCGGTTTCGTTGCTCGTTGTTGGCGTTTTGTACTTTGTAATTAGAATTATCAGCAAATACTGCGGTGCTTTTCTCGGTTGTGCCGTCACCAAAAAGGACAAAAAGGTTAGAAATAATTTAGGTCTTGCATTGATTCCGCAAGCAGGTGTTGCTATCGGTTTGGCGGCATTGGGTGCGAGAACCTTGGGCGGTGAAGCGGGTGACGCTTTACAAACAATTATTCTGTCTTCGAGCATTTTATACGAACTTATCGGTCCCGTCTGCGCTAAAATGTCGCTGCATCTTTCGGGTTCATACTCCGATAAATTGGAAGAACTTGTTGCCGTTTCCGAACTCAACGAAAACGGTGAAAAGAAAACACAACTCGAAATGCTTATCGAACGCATACACAAAATACAAGAGGAACTACCCAAGCATACCGTAACCGAAGATGACGAACAGGCATTTACATCTGCCGCAGAGGAACAATATGAAAATACCCACCCAAATCCCAATCAGTTGAAATTCGGGCGATTTAAAAGGAGGTAAGATTTATGAATATATTTTTTAACGACCCTATTGCGAACTTTTTTGGCGAATGGTCGTCAAATCTCGGCTTTGAGTCGATGCTTTTACGGATACTTATTTCGATAACGCTCGCCGCTATTATCGGTTGCGAAAGAGCGACAAAACGTCACTCGGCAGGACTTCGTACGTTTATGTTCATTTCCCTTGCTTCAACTGTTGCGATGTTGATTGATATGCATATTTCGAATGCAACCGAGAAAGGACTATTCCTTTTGTCCGCCGCAACGATAATCAGCGTTGCAACAATCAGCGTTAATTCGATGCTGTTCAGTTCGCGCAGTCAAATAAAAGGATTAACTACTGCCGCAGGCCTTTGGGCATCATCTATCATCGGTTTAACTGTTGGCGCAGGTTTATACACAATCACTTTTATCACGTTCGCTGTTTTATTTTGCGGACTTATGTTCTTCCCTGCCTTTGAAGTTTATTTAAAAAATCGTTCTAACCATTTCGAAGTACATCTTGAACTTACAAACAGTTGTTACTTGCAAGATTTCGTAACCACCATTCGCCGTTTGGGATTGACGATTGACGATATCGAATCGAATCACGCCTATGCAAATTCGGGGTTGAGCGTATATACAATCGCTATTTCGATTAGCAGTGTTGAACTAAAAAAGTATAAAACCCACGAGGAAATCATCGAAGCGCTCAAAACGCTTGATTACGTTTATCATATCGAAGAAATGCACGGTTAAAAATATGAAAATCAAACTCAACGAAAACGAAGAAATAGTAAAAATCGTAAAAGACGGACTTGCAAAGACTGGCGGTTACTGCCCTTGCCGTCGTGAGAGAACAGAGGATAACAAATGTATTTGCAAAGAATTCCGCGAACAGATTAAAGACGATTCGTTCGAGGGATATTGCCATTGTATGTTGTATTACAAATCAAACGAGGACTGATAAATGAAACCTCTTAAAATCAATCTCCTTGCTTTCGAGAGCGCGGTTTTGCAATCGGAAATTCCCGTTTTGCTTGTTTTCGGCGCAATGTGGGACAGCGACAGCCGTATGCTGTTCTCCCTGCTCGATAAGTACAAAGATAAACTTGATGGTAAAGTGAAATTAGGTATTGTTGATTACGATTATGTGCCCGATATTTTTTCGGAATACGAGGTTTTTGATATACCGACTATGATGGTTTTTGATGACGGCAAGCCCGAAATACGACACACGGGATATAACGGTTCAGACGATATCGACAAAATTCTTCATCATTTCTTTGGATATCGCCTCTATTCAAGTGAAATTTGATTATGTCAGCGTTTTGCACTTGACAAAAATATGTTTATAAGATAAAATACTAAACGTGCTCGTTTCGAGCAAAATAAGCGGATGTGGCGGAATTGGCAGACGCGCTGGATTCAGGTTCCAGTGGTAGCAATACTGTATGGGTTCAAGTCCCTTCATCCGCACCAAATCGAGTGTTCATAACGGATTTGAGTTATGAACACTCGATTTTATTTTATCAGCAAAATGAATTTTTCAGTAATGTTTTTCTACAATAAAATAATTTCCTTGAAATTAAAAGGAATGAGTCCGGTATAATACCGAACTCATTCAATAACACTTGATTATTTGATTTTGTCTGAACTTTCAGGTTCACTTCAAGTTAACGTTATCTTTTTCCAATTTAATGTTTATTTAGTTGCTTGAATCACAGATACTTATTTTACGGAAAGAGTGGTTTTGCCTTCATCAAGTGTTGTCTTGCCTCTTGTACCAATGGTATAGGTTTCAAAGCAATGACGTTTAATGAGAAGATAGTCAACAGAATCAATCAAACCGTCTTTATTAGGG
>JAGBUH010000246.1 GCA_017630915.1 Clostridia bacterium | reverse complement strand
CCGTCTTTGGAAGCCAAACCCTTGATATTGCTTTCAAGACGGAAGCCCGAATATCCGTTAACACCATCGTCGTTAATGTGCAGGTGCATTTCGTTCAATTTGAAATACGCCATGTAGCGAGTAATTTCTTCAACATGGTCAAGAGGCATCCATGCTCTGCCGACGTCGAGCATACCCGAACGAACTTCGTATTCGGGATAGTCGGTTGCACTACCGCAGGGGAACGCGCCGTCAGCAGACAAGCTTTGAACAACGGTTGTACCGCCGTACAACAAACCCGTGTCTGTTGCGGCTTTAATTACAATCTTGTCGGTCGTTGCTTCGAGAGTATATCCCTCTTTACCGACCTGAGATTCAAGTGCTGCGTCTTTAATAAACACGATTTCGTTACTGCCGTTTTCGGTAGTAGCGATATTAAGGTTCAAGCCAAGCATTTCTTTGAAAAAGCCCGCAACCTTGGAAACAGCGCCTACATCGTTAGAATTAACCAAAACGGTGTTGGAGTCAGCTTCGAATTTTCCGCTGTCGCCTTTCCACTCTCTGATAGCAGGAATAACGGTAGGCGCTTTATTCGCCGCAGATGCCGTCATACCGAGAGGAACAATTGTCGAAATCATCATAATTAGGGTTATGATTATTGCTAATGCTTTCTTCATAACAATCTCCTTTTTTTATTTCCTCTTGATAGTAACACATACGCGTTTTTTTGTCAATAAATACAACTATTTTCGAAATAATAATTGAAAACTATTTACAAATTTGTTATACTCTAAAAACGGAGGTGCAATATGAAAAATATTTTGATTATTGTTGATATGCAAAAGGATTTTGTTGACGGCGCGCTCGGCACTAAGGAAGCCGTTGCTATCGTTCCGAATGTTTGTGAATATATCAACCAATTCGACGGCGATATTTTCGTCACGCTTGACACTCATTACGACGGTTATATGAACACGTCGGAAGGCAAAAACCTGCCTGTACCCCATTGTATTAAGGGCACCGAGGGACACAAATTAGATGAAAACGTATTAAACGCGTTAGGAAACAAGTCGTTTGAATATATCGAAAAAATCACATTCGGTTCGATTGATTTGCCCGAAATTTTAAAGGCGAAATACGGGGATGATTTTACGGTAACACTTTTGGGACTTTGCACGGATATCTGCGTCATTTCCAACGCATTGATTTTAAAAGCAAACTTCCCCGAAAACGAAATTTCGGTTGTCGAAAACTGCTGTGCAGGGGTTACACCCGAAAAGCACAACTGCGCTATTGAAACAATGAAAAGCTGTCAAATTAAGGTGATTTAAGATGTTCGATGCAATAAAAGTCAAAAACGACTGTGTTCAATGGATTCGAGATTTTTTTAAAGAAAACGGAAACGGTTGCAACGCGGTTGTTGCTATTTCGGGCGGAAAAGATTCGAGCATTGTTGCCGCTTTATGTGTTGAAGCGCTTGGCAAAGACCGAGTTATCGGTGTTTTGTTGCCAAACGGCGAACAAAGCGACATAAACGATTCTTACAAATTGGTTAATCATTTGGGTATAAAATACCACGTTATCAACATCGGAGAGGCGTATAACGGCATTTTAAAGGCGTTTCCCGATGATTTGGATATCAGCGCACAAACGCGTATCAATCTTGCTCCGAGGTTGCGCATGGCAGCGGTCTATGCCGTCTCGCAAAGTTACAACGGCAGAGTTGCAAACACCTGCAATTTGAGTGAGGATTGGGTTGGTTATTCTACCCGATACGGCGATGCGGCAGGCGATTTCAGTCCCCTTTGCTGTTTGACGGTCAGCGAAGTCAAGGAAATCGGCAAGGTGTTGGGACTTCCCTGCGATTTGGTCGAAAAGGTGCCTTCCGACGGTTTGACATCAAGAACAGATGAAGACAATTTGGGATTTACTTACGCTGTGTTGGACAGATATATCCGCACAGGAGAAATCGACGATGCGGACACAAAGGCGCTCATAGACCGTAAACATGAACTTAACCGTTTTAAACTTCGCGTTATGCCCGGATTTATTTACGGCGAAGGAACTGCGGACAGATAATTTGATTTTTTCAACTCCCTTTTTACGAGGGAGTTATTTTTTTCAAAAAGGGGTTGACAAATTTGGTTGGTTGTTATAGACTAATACCGAGGTTGGCAGTTATAGACCAATTTTGTCTTATGCGCCGACCTCGTGTGCACACAAAATTCATTTATGAGGTGGAATATGGAAAATTTAAAGTTATGCGAAAGCGATTATAGGTTTATGTCGGTTATATGGGACAACGAACCTTTGCCCTCGGGAAAACTGGTCGAGCTTTGCAACAAAATTCTTGGTTGGAAAAAGCCGACAACCTACACCACGTTAAAAAAAATGTGCGAAAAGGGTTTCGCACAAAACAAGGAAACTATTGTAAGCGCGCTTATTCCGCGCGAAAAGGTTCAGACTTTCGCGAGCGAGCATTTTGTCGAACATACTTTTGAAGGTTCGCTTCCGAAATTTCTCGTATCTTTTTTAGGCGGAAAAACGTTAACAGAAGAAGAAGCAAACGAATTGAAAAGACTTATTGACGAACACAAGGAGGATTAGAGTATGGTAGTTATATTTAACACCATACTGCAAATGAGTATTAACGCGAGTATTATTATACTTGCCGTTATTTTGGCGCGTACTTTTCTTTACAAAGCGCCCAAACGCTTTTCCTATCTTCTATGGTCGGTTGTCGGCTTTCGTCTTTGCTGTCCGATAAGTTTCAACGCTTTTTTCAGCATTTTCGAGCTTTTTGAACCGAATGCGCCGAGATTACCCGACGCAAACGGTGATATCATCATAAACAGCGGTCAACCAAATAGCACTACCGCTCCTTTGGATGAAATATTGCACTCCGACGGCACTGTTATAAACGCCGAATTTGCTGACAGACTTAACAGAATAGAAGTTTTTAATACCGTAGTTATGGTCGTATGGTTTACGGGTATGTTTGCGGTATTGCTTTACGCTGTTGTTTCTTATTTTAAAGTCAAGCACCAAATGGCGAATGCGGTCAAGCTGAAACAAAACGTATTTATGTCGGATAAAATCTGCTCTCCGTTCACGCTGGGTTTTGTTTTCCCGAAAATCTATATTCCCTTCGGACTTGACGAAACAACACTTGAACAAATACTTTCACACGAACGCTGCCACATCAAGCGATGCGATCATATAATTAAGCCATTGGCTTTTATTATCCTCGCGATTCATTGGTTTAACCCGTTCTGTTGGATCGCTTTCAAACTAATGTCGCTTGATATGGAAATGAGTTGCGATGAAAAGGTTTTAAGATTACAAGGAGATACTGTTATGAAAAAGAACTATACAAGAGCATTACTTTCTTTTGCAACAAACAACCGTTTCCCTGTTCCGAGTCCGATTGCTTTCAGCGAAAGCAACGGTAACGCTAAAAAACGTATTAAACACGCGCTGAATTGGAAAAAACCGAAGATTTTTGTTAACATCACCGCGCTTGTACTTTGCCTACTGTTTTTGGTCGCATGCGGCGCGGATGCAGAAAGCGCAAAATGGAAAAAGGTCAAGACCGAAACTTTCGGCGACGTTCCTTACAACATCGTATATATCAGCAACGGCGACGGCACTTGCTCGGTTAAAGAAGTAAGAGTTGACAAAGATTTTAAAGGTGACGTCCGCCTTGTCATACCCGAAAAAGCGCCTAACGGAGATACGGTTACGAGATTCAATACCGGTTGGGACAATGATACAACTACCCTTAATCTCCCTGCATATATGACTTATGACGATATGCAAAAAGTCTGCATCAACATCACCGAAACCGAAGAATTTAAATATAACGGCAAATTCGGCGACGTCGGCGTTGATCCCGAACGAGATGCAAAGATTTTCAATGCGTTTTATGCCGAAAGGACCTCTGAAAACAACAAATATTACGTTCTCGAACCTAATATTGCGAGAGAAGAGTGCGAACGACTTTCGGAGATTTTGAATGCATACGGTTACGACGCGGATAACTGTTATGACTTTATAATGAACTTTCTCGACATCATCCCAAAAAGCGAAGATGAAAAGAACGAATTTGCACGTGATGCATTCAAACGCATATATTTGAACGGCAATCAGATTGCTGAAATCACCCTGCCCGAAACGGTAAAATTTATCGACTACGGCGCATTTTGGGGTTGTGAATCATTAGCCAAAATCAACGGTTTATCCGACGATTGCCAAATTCAAGTTTATTCTACCAAAATGATCGAAGAAGGCGGAAATACTATTGAAAGCAGCGAACTTATCTACGTTGCAATAAAGGATATTGAAAAGTATTCTGATGATTCCCTCACGTACTTCATCAAAGCGATTAAGGGTTAGAATAGTAAAAGGTTTTACCTTAAAATAGAGTAAAAAGAAGCACGAAATTTTCGTGCTTCTTTTACTTTTTTCGTACCCTAAAACTCTTAAAAATCCATTTTATCTATTCGACAAATTGGAATTTGTTAAATTGAAATCACAGCTTGTACAAACTGCTTTGGCCTTTCGGTGTGGATGCCATGTCCGCAATCAAATCGCTCGATTTCCATATCTTCAATCAAGGTGTTGACCTGTTGCAAATCCTCATCGGATAATGCACCTTGCAATAATCCATTTTCACCAATCGTTGTGTTTGCTTTCATAAACAGAGTTTTGCATTTGATTTTGGAAAGAAGCTCACAGTAATTAACATCACCATTGAATGAATCGTTGTAAAAAGCTTCTCCAAAGCGAGGGTCATAATACTGCAATCCGTTGAAGCCCTCCAAAAACTTTTTAGGCCAAAACAGGACTTTCAAGTTCTTATCAGGGTGTTTGACCCTGTAATTCAATGCGAAACCACCCAGTTTTTCTCTAATCGTTTCTCTGGACTCTTCGGGAAAGAAGTTCCAGCAATATTGATTTACGAAATAGTAATACACAAAATCTTTTTCTTCTCTCTGTGAAAGGAAGTTGTGGCAAACAGAAGATAAATCTTTGTAATTATATGTGCTATATCGTCTTTCTCCCCAACTCGAAAAGAAGGGCGGGTCTTCTAATATCAGTTTCTTGCATTTGTCGCAGTGAGCTGCAATGTATGCCGCAATCAGTCCGCCCGAGGAATGACCTAATACAGTAACGGTATCACAAATTACATTTTCTATAAAATTTATCATATCGTTACCGATACTGACCAGATTATATTTCTCCGGGTTGTTAGAACTCATTCCATGCCCATAATAATCTACCAAATACACATGGTAATATTTTGAGAGCTTTGCAATAACATTATTGAAACTGAACGAGTTCGTTCCTTGAGCATGAAGCAACAATAATTTGTCTTTTGCAGTTCCAATCTCGTAGTAGTTCAAAATACTGCTATCATCAACCCTATACTGTGCATTACTCAACTTCATATTGTATACTCACCTCGTCAAATTCCAATTTATCGGTTAGTTTTCGGACGAATTATTTGTTTATTCGTCTTTTAAAAACTCGTCAAGTTTTTCTGCAAGTTGGGTCTTGAACAACGGGACAGCATCGCGGCGAACCCAGCTTGACCAATAAGTGTAACCGCCCAAGGTCATAGAGCGCGGTGTTGCGATATAGTTATAATATCCTCCGACCTGGTCGATAGGAATGGTTTTTGTGCCCGTAAAGCGCGAACGCATCCAAGTTGTCATATCAACAAGACTTTCGCCCATTACACCGACGAAAAGGTATCCGCAGAAGCGAAGTGCAGGGATATGCACGGTCACTTCATGTTTTGCAATTTCGTCATTAGTGAAACTCAATTCCTTGCCGTGACACATAAACGCGATATGAGGCAAACGCCAATCGTCATCGACAACACGTTTGATTTCCGACGGTGTTTTTCCGTCTGCAATCGCTTGTTGAAGCAGTTTATTATGTTCTCTGCCTCTTTCGCGGAATTCCTCCAAGTTATCGAAATTATACGGAAAATCCTCTTTCATCGGCAGAGTGATATCAAAGGTTTCGGTTTTGAACACCTTGGAAGTATCAAGTTTATGTGCCTTTTCTGCAAACTGTTTTCTAATCTCGCCGCCGATTGATTTTGCCAATCGTTTACATTCGTTATCCGACGCCTCGTACGTGCCTTTATTGACACAGTCCTTTTTAGTCGCAAGGTCGCCGCAGGGGCCGTTGATATACATACCGACACCGCCGAATTCGGCTTCCATATCGTCGCTCAGATAACCCGTCCAATCATAATTGAAGTGATATTCTTTCAATCTGTCGGGGTTTTCGCTATGTTCAAAAAGCACACCGACATCGGGGTGAGCCGCAAAGCGAGACACGGTACCCAAGGTTTCGCCTTTCATATTCTTGAACATAAAAAGGTACGCCATTTGGTCAACGGTATTATCAAAATAGATAGGTTTATCAAACACGGGAAGTTCGGGTTGATAGCCGCGAAGAAGCATTATATTGGGGTTTTGAGTAAACGCTTTACCCGATTCGTCAAACTGTATTCCGCGCCAAACGGTTACACCGCCAAGACCTTCGATATACTGTTCTCTATTGAAGGAATAGTTCGTTCCCATATCACATTCGGCGGCATAAACTTCACATTCTTCCGCGCGGGAAATGAGGTCTTTTACCACATCGACAGTGCGGTCGATAAGTGCATCCATAGCCGAAGCGCTTAATTCTTCATACAAAGGTGCAGCATGGATTTGAAGTTCGTGATACCACACCGATTTTTCGGGGATACCCACACGTTTTGCAACTTCGCGTCTCCAACGGTCTGCTTCCTTAGGGAAAGTTCCGTTGAAGTCGAACGCGGCAATCAACACCTTTTCATCATTAGATTCAAGATACATAAAACGGCCGTAAAGGTCGGTGCCATAGGGCCAGTATGCTTCAAAAGTGCCCTTTGTAGACATTTTTGCAAAACTGCATTTCATAATTAAAATCCCTCGTTAATTATAGTTTACATAATTCTTGCGTTTGAAATTTGTTCTGATCAAAGCATTGGTTTCTTGTACTTAAAATATCTTAAAATATATGAAGAGTAAACAAAACAATCGTCTGTCTTTCAGGAAACGAAATCGCTTGTTGTTTATGTTTACATAATTACATTTTATTGTCAATCAAGTCGAGTTGAAATCCTTTTGAAAGCTCGATAGTCTTGTCAAGAAAATCGATGTAATAATGGCGAATATCATCGGACTGTATGAACGCCGAATTACGTTTCATTACCTCGTCTTCCCTGTTTCTATCTTCAATAGGGAGCTTTTGCTCTTTTTTGTATTTCGCGATTATTTTGACCGCTTCCATACGTTTTTCAAAGAGTTTTGCCATTTCTTCATCGGTTTGATTGATTATATTTCTTGCCTTTTCAAGTTCGGTCATTCGGTTTTCCCCTTTTTCAGAAAAACGTCTTTTTTACTTGTCAATAATCTCTTGTTTTTCATGAAAATAATAAACTCTTTTTGAACCTTTGTCAATAAAAATCCAAGATTTTGTTTATTTGTGACTATTTATCGGATTTTATTACAAAATCGTCATGTATATATTGGTTAATTAAACATTTATCTTGATTTTTATATATTTATATTATATAATAACTTGAATTATAGTATATTGTGTTGTGAGAGGTCTATATGAACATTATTCACATGAAATATGCGGTAGAGGTCGCTCGGCTCGGTTCGATCAGCAAAGCAAGTGAAACGCTTAATATGGCACAACCGAATATCAGCCGTGCTATCAAAGACCTTGAATTCGACCTTGGCATTACAATTTTCGACCGTTCGGCAAAAGGCATGGTTTTAACCCCCGAAGGAAAACAGTTCGTTGACAGTGCGCAAAACATTTTAAATCAACTCAACGATTTGAAACACCACTACCACAATGGTGTTACGGCGAAAAAGAAATTTTCGGTTTCTGCACCGCGCGCTGCTTATATCGCGCAAGCGTTTGCAGTTTTATCACGTTCGTTTGACATCAACACTTACGAAGCTGTGCTTGACGAAACCGACACATATAACACCATCAACAAGGTGATTACAGCGGATTGCAAATTGGGTATCATTCGATATGACGAAGCGGCAGACAGTTATTTCAAAGAAATGCTTGAAAAGAACAACTTGCATTTTGAGGATATAACCTCGTTTAGATACGTTGTGATTGCAAGTAAAGAAAGCGTTCTCGCGTCAAAAGAAACCGTTTGCAAGTCCGATTTAAGTGATTTAATACAAATCACCCACAAATCCCCGTATGAAGCGACGCTTTTGATGTCCGATGGCGGCAATCCCGATATGCGTATGCAGTCAGAACGTTGCATATACGTTCTCGACCCTGCCGCGCAACTTGAAATTTTGTCCGACAATCCCGAAACGTTTATGTGGATTTCGCCTGCGCCTGATAATCTTTTGAAAAGGCACGGCCTTATTCAGTTCGAGTTACCCGATTGCGGAAGAAAAGTTTATAAAGACGTCATCATATACAGCAAAAAACACAAATTGACCGACTTTGACAAAAGTTTTATCGAGATTCTTAAAGATTTGAGCAACAAAATTTAATCAGTCGTCAAAAATAGGATTTCGACTTGCGAAAACAATCGCGAAAAATTGTTTTTTAGACGTCGAAAATCATCGACATATATCAAAATATATAATGTTGGTATATCAATTTCATAATTGTCAAAATAGATTTTTTTTGATAAAATTAGTACGTTTGAGTAATTGAAAAAAATCTTTATTTCGCACACCCTTAAAAATCACAAATTAAAAAAGGTTTTCATTACAAAACAAAAGGAGTTTTTAATCGTGAAAGTAACTATTTGTATCGGCAGTTCCTGCCACCTTAAAGGTTCGCGTCAAGTTGTAAACGCGCTTCAAAACCTTATTGCCGAAAACAACCTCGGTGACAAAGTTGAGCTTGCCGGAACTTTCTGTCTCGGAAAATGCCAACAAGGCGTTTGCGTAACTATTGACGACAACGTTTATTCGGTTTCTCCCGATACCGTCAACGAATTTTTCGAAGAAAACATCAAAGCAAAGGTATAATTCACTATGAACATTCAGGTTTGTGTCGGAAGTGCTTGCCATCTTAAAGGTTCGCCCGAAATTGTCGAACTTCTGCAAAAAGCGGTTGAAGAACATAATCTTCAAGACGAGGTTATGCTTTCGGGTAATTTCTGCATAGGCAAGTGTAATCGAATCGGCGTTACCGTTCAGGTAGACGACGATATTCACGTTGGCATCACAAAAGAAAATTTCAACGAATTTTTCAACGACCACGTCTTAAACAAAATCGAAAGGAAGTAACGGGCTATGCCTAATTGTTTGACTCTAAAAAAATCAAACTGCAAAAACTGTTATAAGTGTATTCGTCATTGTCCCGTTAAGGCAATACGTTTTTCTGCAAACCAAGCGCATATTATCGGCAATGAATGTATTTTGTGCGGTCAATGTTTTGTTGTATGTCCGCAAAATGCAAAGGAAATCGTTGACGAAACCGAAAAGGTTAAAGTGCTTCTCCAAAGCGGAGAACCCGTTTTCGTCAGTCTTGCGCCCTCATTTATCGCCAACTATGAAAGCATCGGTATCAATTCGATGCGTCAAGCGTTAAAGAAATTGGGTTTTTATGACGTTGAAGAAACCGCAATCGGTGCAACTATCGTCAAAACCGAATATGAACGTATGCTTCAAGAAGAGGAAAGAGATGTTGTTATTTCCTCTTGCTGTCATTCCATTAACCTTTTGATTCAGAAGCATTACCCTGCCGCGCTTGAATATTTAGCAGACGTTGTATCGCCCATGCAAGCACATTGTAAAGATATCAAAAAGAGATATCCCAATGCGAAAACCGTTTTCATTGGTCCTTGCGTTGCAAAAAAAGACGAAGCCGAACATTACGAAGGAATCGTCGATGCGGTACTTACTTTCGAAGAACTGACCAAATGGCTGAATGAAGAAAATATAGAACTCAAAAAAGAAATAGATAACGACGCTCATTCCCGTGCGCGTTTCTTCCCGACAACCGGAGGCGTACTAAAAACAATGTCGAAAGACATTCAAGGTTATTCATATCTTGCAATAGACGGAGTAGATAACTGTATCGCCGCAATCAAAGACGTTATCGACGGTAAAATCCATAAGTGCTTTATCGAAATGTCCGCTTGTATCGGCAGTTGCATCGGCGGACCGATTATGGAAAAGCATCACCGTTCTTCCGTTGTTAAAGATTACATTGCTGTTTCGCAATATGCAGGTGAAAAGGATTTTGAAGTTTCGCAACCCAGAGCAATCGAACTCAAAAAGAGTTTTGAATTTATCGAACAGCGCCACCAAATGCCGTCCGAAGCCGAAATACAAAATATTCTTCGACAAATGGGCAAATTCACGCCCGCACAGGAATTGAACTGCGGTTCTTGCGGATATAACACCTGCCGCGAAAAAGCAATTGCTATTATTCACGGCAAGGCAGAAATTTTCATGTGTCTGCCCTACCTCAAAGACAAAGCCGAAAGTTTTTCGGACACCATTGTAAACAGTTCCCCCAACGGATTGATTGTACTTAACGAAAATCTCGAAGTACAACAAATAAACAATTCCGCGAGAAGAATGATGAACATTCGCTCGGCAAACGATATTCTCGGCGACCAAGTTGTCAGAATTCTTGACCCGACAGTTTTTATGAACGTACTTAAAACCGGTCGTGACGTTCGCGGCGAACGTGTATATCTTGCAGAATACAAACGTTTTGTTGAACAATCGGTAGTTTATGATAAAGATTCAAGACTTCTTATTGCGATAATGCGCGATATTACCGACGAACAAAACGAACGCGAAAAGAAAGAAAGCATCAGCCGTCAAACAATCGAGGTCGCAGACAAGGTTGTTGACAAACAGATGCGTATCGTTCAAGAAATTGCATCGCTTCTCGGTGAAACCGCCGCAGAAACAAAAATCGCATTGGCTAAATTGAAGGAGTCTATCGCAGATGAATGATTTATGTGCTGATATCGGTTACAAAAGTATAAATCATTACGGTGAACAGCTTTGCGGTGACCACGTTGATATTGTTGAGCCGAGCGACGATTCTACCGTCATTGTACTTTCTGACGGACTCGGAAGCGGTGTTAAAGCGAGCATTTTGTCAACACTAACTTCTAAAATCATCTCGACGATGTTGGCAGAAGGGCTTTCTTTGGAAGAATGTGTTGAAACAATCGCCGCCACACTTCCCGTTTGTTCGGTGCGCGGTGTTGCATACTCGACATTTACAATTATTCACCTTAAAAACAATCAGGTTGCCGAGCTTATACAATACGATAACCCCCATGCAATTATTATCCGCAATGAACAGAATTGGGATTATCCCAAAACCGAAATGAACATCGGCGGAAAGAAGATTTATAAATCGGTTATAAAATTGCAAGAAAATGATATATTCATCGCGATGAGCGACGGATGTCCCCACGCGGGAATCGGTACCGCTTACAACTTTGGTTGGAAGCGCGAAGATATCGCTTCGTTTATGGAGTTGATTTCGCAAGCAGGTTATACCGCAAAAACACTATCCACCATGCTTGTCGACGAATGTAACAAACTTTACGGTTTCGAACCGGGCGACGATGCAACCGCTTGTGTTGTCCGTATCAGAAAGAGAGAACCGATGAATATGCTTTTCGGTCCTCCCTCGAACCGTGATGATGCCGACCGCATGATGTCGCTTTTCTTCTCGAAAGAAGGCAAACACATTATTTGCGGTGGCACCACCTCATCTATCGCCGCGAAGTTTTTGAACAAACCGATTAAAGCGAGTTTGAATTTCGAATCGAAAGACGTTCCTCCGACCGCCGAAATCGAAGGCGTTGACCTTGTAACCGAAGGTGTTATCACCGTTAACAAGGTTTTGGAATATGCAAAAGACTATCTCGGCGAAAACAAGCATTACGAGCATTGGAGTTACAAACGAGACGGTGCATCGATGATATGCCGTTTATTGTTTGAAGAAGCAACCGATATAAACTTTTATGTGGGCAGAGCGGTAAACCCCGCTCACCAAAACCCCGATTTGCCAATCAATTTCAACATTAAAATGAACTTAGTTCAAGAACTTTCAAAATGCCTTAAAATGATGGGCAAGAAAATCAAAGTAAGTTATTTTTAGGAGGCTTTTATGCGAAAATTCGACACAAAAGTCCAACATCTTAAATACAAGGTGTTGCGCGAGGTAGCGAAAAACGCTTGGAACGACACCTTGCTTGACAACATACTGAATATTCCCGAAACGATTTCACCGGGCACAACTTCGACAATGCGTTGTTGCGTCTATAAAGAACGTGCTATTCTTTCAGAACGCGTTAAACTTGCGATGGGTGGCGACAGAGAAAATCCCAACGTTATCGAGGTTATCGACATCGCATGTGACGAATGTCCTTCGGCAGGATACGTGGTTACCGATTCGTGCAGAGGATGTCTTGCGCACCGTTGCGAAGACGTGTGTAAAAGAGGCGCCATTACCTTCGACCAAAACCACGTTGCACATATTGATAAGTCAAAATGTGTTGAATGCGGTCAATGTGCGAAAGTATGTCCGTTCAGCGCGATTGCAAATCGCAGACGTCCCTGCCAAAACGCTTGTAAGGTAAAGGCGATATCTTTTAACGAAAAGAACTCGGCAACTATCGATAACAACAAATGTATCGCTTGCGGTTCGTGTGTATATCAATGTCCTTGGGGTGCGATTTCCGAAAAATCGTTTATTCTCGACGTTATTGATATTATTAAGAGAAGCAATAACAACAAAAATTATAAGGTTTATGCCGTTGTTGCTCCTTCTATTTCGAGCCAATTTACCTATGCTAAGTTAGGTCAGGTAATAACCGGTCTTAAAGAGTTGGGTTTCCACACGGTTATTGAAGCGGCATTGGGCGCTGATATGGTCGCTCTTTCGGAAGCAAAAGAACTTACCGAAAAGGGATTCCTTACAAGTTCCTGCTGTCCTGCATTCGTAACATACATCAAGCAAAACTTCCCCGACCTCGTTCCGTTTATCTCACATAACCCCTCGCCGATGACTGCAATCTCGCAATATATTAAGAAAACCGACGAAAACGCGAAAGTAGTATTTATCGGTCCGTGTACCGCGAAGAAGAACGAATTCAGACAACCCGAAGTCAGACCTTACGTTGATTCGGTAATCACATTCGAAGAACTTCAAGCATTGTTTGACAGTAAAGACGTCGACATAACCATGCTTGACGAAGGTGTGCTTGACAATGCATCCTACTACGGACGAATTTTCGCACGTTGCGGCGGTTTGTCGGATGCGGTTTCGCAAGCGATTAAGGAACAAGGCATCGAAAACTTTGTTCTTAAAGCATTCTCTTGCGACGGTATCGAAGAATGTAGAGTTGCGTTGCTTAAAAAGAGCAAGAATCTAATTGACGCTAACTTCATCGAAGGTATGGCTTGTGTCGGCGGATGTATCGGCGGTGCAGGTTGTCTTACTCACGGTGAAAAGAACAAAGCGGAAGTTGACAAATACGGACGCGAAGCATTTGAAAAAACCATTAAAGATGCACTCGGCGTACTCGAAATATAACCTCCGTTATATATAATTATTGAAGTAAATAAAAAGTTTCATATAAAAAAGGAGAACACTCATGACAAAGATCACCATTATCGGAACCGGCAGCGTAGGTTCCACAATCGCTTACACCCTTACTGTTCAAGGTATTGCTTCTGAAATCGTAATGATTGACATCAACGGTGAAAAAGCAATGGGCGAAGCTCTTGACATTCGTCAAGGTACTCCCTTCTGCCACCCCTGCACAATTTACGCAGGTTCCTATTCCGATGCGGTCGGCTCTGACATCGTAATTCTCACTTCCGGTGTTGCAAGAAAACCCGGTCAATCCAGACTTGACCTCGCACAAATCAACGTTAACATTACAAAACAAATTATCCCCGAAATCACCAAGTATGCTCCCGATGCAACTTACGTAATCGTCAGCAACCCCGTTGACATTCTTACCTACACTTTCTGCAAATACTCGGGTCTTCCTTTGGAACGCATTATCGGTTCGGGTACTATTCTTGATACTTCAAGACTTCGTTCGAGGATTTCCGAATACTATTCGGTTAACCAACAAAACGTTCACGCGTACGTTCTCGGCGAACACGGCGATAGCTGCTTCATTCCTTGGTCGCTTGCTAACATTTCTAACGTTCCCGTTAAGGATTACCGCGAATCCTTGCTCGGTACAGAAGGCGTATATCCCGAATTAGACGAAGCAGAAATCGAAGAATACGTTCGTAAATCCGGTGCACGTGTTATTCAACGTAAAGGCGCAACCTTCTATGCGGTTTCTATTTCTGTTTGCCGTGTTTGTAAAGCGCTTCTTTCGGGTATTGATACCACACTCACCGTTTCTACCTTGCTTGAAGGTGAATACGGTATTTCCGACGTTTGCTTGTCACTTTTGAACATCGTTGGCAACAAGGGCGCACACGGTAAGGTTCTTCTTCCTCTTAACGACAAAGAACTTGCTGCTTTGCACCACAGCGCAAACGAACTCAAAAACGTTATCAACAGCATTGACCTTTAATTACGATATATATTAAGAAAGGAATCCTTTTATGGAATACCGTATAGAACACGATTCTATGGGCGAAATGAAAGTCCCTGCAGACCGTCTTTGGGCGGCGCAAACTCAAAGAAGCCACGAGAATTTTGAAATAGGCGTAGGCATCGAAACAATGCCCACAGAAATCATCCACGCATTCGGCGTACTCAAAAAAGCCGCTGCAATCACCAACAACTTCTTGAAGCCCGAAAAGATGACCGACGAAAAGTTGGGCGCTCTCAAAGCTGCTTGTGACGAGGTTATGGCAGGCAAACTCAACGGACATTTCCCGTTGGTTGTTTGGCAAACCGGTTCGGGTACTCAATCTAATATGAACTCGAACGAAGTTATCGCAAACCGTTCCAATGAAATTCTCGGCAAAAAGCTTCTTCATCCCAATGATGATGTCAATATGAGCCAATCTTCCAACGACACCTTCCCCACAGCAATGCACATCGCT
>JAGBUH010000245.1 GCA_017630915.1 Clostridia bacterium | reverse complement strand
TGACACGTTGATTTTTTTCTTCGTCGGTTGCCAAAAGTAAATCAACGTCGATAATTTCACCGTCGATAAGACCGCGCAAACTGCGGAACTTTTCGGCTTTAATATCAAGCGATTTCACAAAATCGTTACCCGAACCGACGGGAACAACCGCTATCGCGCAGTTTTCATTTCCCGAACGGTAAACACCGTTTGCAACCTCGGCGAGCGTGCCGTCGCCGCCGCAGGAATAGATGCGGACAAAATCGTCTTTGTATTCATTCAAATAACGTTCAACTTCGCTTTCGCCCGAACCCTTGCTGTCGGTCACAAAAATGTCGTAAGCATCTATAATACCAAGCTTTTCGATGATGATTTTGAGTTTTTTGGTTCTGTCTTTTGTACCTGCCGCGGGGTTTAAAATAAATAAATGTCTTGTCATTATTCTTCTCCGATAAAGGGATTCCTGCCTTCGTTTGCAGGTTTTGGAATCGGTGACGAGAGGGAAATAATATCTTCAATGCCTTTTGAGAACAAAAAGGCGTTTTTTGTTTCTTCTTTGCAGTTTAGTGCGCGAATCGGTTTGGTTATAATGTCGATTTCGCCTTTTTTCTTGGCGATTCGCAAGATTTCGCGCCCGATTTCGTTGGTTGCGAGAACGGTCGTATAGGTCGGCAACGTTGTAACCCGTGAAGACTCTATGCCGAAAACGATTGAATTTATGCTTCTTCTCACACGTGCGCTTGTGTAATTTGTATCGGTGCAACACGCCACAAGTTCGGCAACAGATGAGCATTTGACCGACGCGGAAATAAATTTTTTTGCCAAATCGTCGGGGGTTGAATAGATATCGCATAATTGAGTTTTGTTTGCGTTGATTCTCCGCAACGTTCCGATAAAAAACGAATCGAGCTTTTGTTCGCTTCTCGGGAAATCCACGTCGAATTCTCGTTCGAACACATTTTTACTGTCTTCGGGCAGTAAGCTGAGTATTTCGTTTTTACCGTGTGCTCGAATTTCGGAAGACGATAAAAAGCCCTTTTCGCGTTTTACGATAAACGGTTTGACGTCTGTCCCTTTTAACGCTGAAAGATATTCAAGCGAGAGAATGTTGTTGGGTTTTTTTACCACGTCTGACGCTTTTTTGCCAAGCGACTGCTCGATGAGTTTTGTAAGCGCTTGGGGATAGGAAATGTTTTTGTTTTCTTCGACAAATTCTTTTATTTTTGCTTGAAATTCGACACTTTCGATATAGTTTTGTATCAAAAACAATGTGTTTTCATCATCTTCTGCGCCGAATCCCAATGCGGTCACACCGATTTTGTCGGCGATATGAACCCCTGCACGTGCGAATTCTCTTGCCGAAGAACAGCAAAAAGGAATCGGCAATTCGAGCACAAGGTCTGCACCGTTTTTTAATGCCGTTTCGGCGCGGAGGTATTTGTCGGCAACGGCAACAGAACCGCGCTGAACAATATCGCCGCTCATAATACAGACCACACCGTCAAAACTTTTTTTGAGTTGGTCCATTTGAAAACGGTGCCCGAAATGGAAAGGGTTGTATTCACATATAACAGAAACGTATTTCTTTGAATCCATTTGCCAAAAGTTCCTTGATAATACTTGCAATTCGTGTGTAAAGGTAGTATAATGAAAAAAATATAAAAAGTCAAGTAAGGAGACACTATGTATATTCTCGTTGTAAACGCAGGCAGTTCCTCGCTCAAATATCAACTTTTTGATATGGATACTCAGGAAGTTGCCGCAAAAGGTCTTTGCGAACGTATCGGCATCGACGGTAAACTCACCCACACTTCCACCGGCAAGGAAAAAATCCAAAAGGATATTCCTATGCCTACCCATGCCCAAGCGGTTGCCGCTTTGGTAGATTCTCTTACCGATAAAACTTACGGATGTATCGACGATATGTCCGCTATATCTGCTGTCGGTCACCGTATCGTGCACGGCGGTCCTTGGCTTATAAAGAGCGTTCTCGTTGACGACAACGTTATCTCCGACCTCGAAAAATGCCGTGACCTCGCGCCTCTCCACACCGTACCTCACCTTTTAGGTATTCGCGGCTGCATGGAGGTTATGCCCCAAACTCCGCAGGTTTTGGTTATCGACACCGCTTTCCACCAAACTATGCCCCCCGAAGCATATACCTATCCTATCAATTACGAAGTTGCTCAAAAGCATAACATCCGCCGTTACGGTTTCCACGGCACTTCTCACAGATACGTTTCGGGCAAGGCGATTGAATACCTCGGAAACCCCAATGCAAAGATTGTCACCTGCCACCTCGGTAACGGTTCTTCGATAAGCGCGGTTGATGCAGGTAAATGTATCGACACCTCGATGGGCTTTACTCCGCTTGAAGGC
>JAGBUH010000244.1 GCA_017630915.1 Clostridia bacterium | reverse complement strand
TTTAAGACTGAAAGGATTTTTATATGAAAATCGCTATTTGCGGATACGGCAATTTAGGACGCGGTGTTGAGTGTGCGGTTACCGCCGCGAAAGATATGGAACTTTTTGCGGTGTTTACCAAACGCGACCCTAAAAGTGTAAAGGTTGCGACGGACGTTCCAGTTTACAACATTGACGACATTCTAAAATATAAAGACGATATTGACGTACTTGTTATCTGCGCGGGCAGTGCAACCGATTTGCCCGTTATGACACCCTCTCTTGCCAAAGACTTCTGTGTTATTGACAGTTTTGACACACACGCTTCTATCCCCTCGCATTTTGCGGCAACCGATAAAGCCGCCAAAGAGGGTGACAAACTTGCGCTTATATCGGCAGGTTGGGACCCCGGTATGTTCTCTGTAAACCGCCTTTATTCTTCGGCAATTCTGCCAAAAGGTAAGGACTATACTTTCTGGGGCAAGGGCGTAAGTCAGGGCCATTCAGATGCTATAAGACGTATTGCGGGCGTTGTTGACGCACGTCAGTACACCATACCGATTGAATCTGCACTTGAGGCGGTACGCAGCGGTAAAAATCCTGAGTTTACTACAAGAGAAAAACATTTGCGCGAATATTTTGTTGTGGCAGAAGACGGTGCTGACAAGGCACGTATTGAAAACGAAATTAAGACGATGCCCAACTATTTTGCCAATTACGACACCATTGTGCATTTTATAACAATGGAAGAATTAAAACGTGACCACAGCGGAATCCCACACGGCGGATTTGTTATCCGCACGGGTGAAACGGGTTATAGCGGTGAGAACAAACACGTTATTGAATATAGCCTTAAACTTGATTCCAACCCCGAATTTACGGCAAGCGTTATTACCGCATATGCACGTGCGGTATGCAAAATGTATAAGCGCGGTGTGCGCGGCTGTGTAACCGTTTTCGACGTTGCACCCGCAGATTTATCGCCCCTCTCGGCAGAGGAAATCCGCGCTACTATGTTATAATTATTAAAACACCCAGAGAGGATTTTATTTTTGAACGATTTAACAGAATTTATGCTTTGCGGCAACCTGTCTGTTTCCAATAACGGACATCTTAACTTTGCGGGACAGGACACCGCCGCACTTGCAAGTGAATACGGCACACCGCTTTATCTTATGGATGAAGAACGCATACGCGAACGCTGCAGAACGTATACCTCTGCCGTCCGCACCGCGTTTTCTGATAAGGGACGTGTACTTTACGCATCAAAGGCGGCTTCTTTTAAGCGCATTTATGAGATTATGCGCGAAGAAGGTATGGGGATTGACGTTGTTTCGTGCGGCGAAATCCGCACCGCAGAAAAGGCAAACTTCCCGCTTTCAAACGCGTATTTTCATTCTAACAATAAAACAGATGCAGACATTGAGTATGCGATTGAGCGCGGCATTGGCTACTTTGTTGTTGACAACGAGGAAGAACTGTTTGCTATCGACCGCATTGCAAAAGAGTGACCTTAAAAGAGCAGGTGCTTGATTCACCTCCTCAG
>JAGBUH010000243.1 GCA_017630915.1 Clostridia bacterium | reverse complement strand
GCGCCCTGCATCAGCGCGAAAATGGGTATCGGCATCAAGGACGTGCTTGAACAGATTGTTAAGAATATCCCCTGCCCCAAGGGCGACAGGGAAAAACCGCTTGAAGCGCTTGTTTTCGACAGTTATTACGATTCCTACAAGGGCGTTGTCGTTTATATCCGCGTTATCAACGGCAGAATGAAGTTAGGCGACAAGGTACGAATGATGCACACGGGTGCGGAGTTTGATATCGTCGAACTCGGAACGCTCTCAACCTTCTCGCTCGAAAAGAAGGAATATCTTGAAGCGGGTGAGGTTGGTTACTTCACCGCAAGTATCAAGAATATCGCCGACACCGACGTCGGTGACACGGTTACATTGGTCGAAAACCCCTGCGAAAAGCCGCTCCCCGGTTTTAAAAAGGCGCAACCGATGGTTTATGCAGGTATCTACCCTGCCGACGGTTCGAAATACGGCGACTTGAAGGACGCGCTCGACAAATTGCGCCTTAACGACTCGTCGTTCACATACGAACTTGAAACTTCGGTCGCTTTGGGATTCGGTTTCCGTTGCGGTTTCTTGGGACTTTTGCACATGGAAATCATCGAGGAACGTTTGGAACGCGAGTTTATGCTCGACCTTATCACCACCGCGCCGAGCGTTATTTATGAAATCCACAAGACCAACGGCGAGGTCGTTTATATCGACAACCCGACCAACTACCCCGACCCTGCGACGATTGAAACGGCGTGCGAGCCGTTCGTTAAGGCAACTGTTATCACCCCGACCGAATACGTCGGCACGATTATGCAACTTTGCACCGACAGACGCGGTGAATATATCGATATGAAGTATATCGACACCAACCGCGCCGAACTGCACTATCTGTTGCCCCTTAACGAAATCGTTTATGACTTTTTCGATTCTTTAAAATCCAAAAGCAAGGGTTACGCCTCGCTCGACTATGAATTTAAGGACTACCGCCCGTCGAAGTTGTCAAAACTCGATATATTGCTAAACGGCGACGTCGTCGATGCGCTATCGTTTATCGTTCATTCCGACAGAGCGTATCCGAGAGCAAGACGTATCTGCGAAAAGTTGAAGGACAATATCCCCCGTCAGTTGTTCGAAATCCCCGTTCAAGCGGCTATCGGCGGTAAGATTATCGCGCGCGAAACCGTAAAAGCGATGCGCAAAGACGTTCTTGCGAAATGCTACGGCGGTGATATCACCCGTAAAAAGAAACTGCTTGAAAAGCAAAAAGAGGGTAAAAAGCGCATGAGAACGCTCGGCACGGTAGAAGTACCGCAGGAAGCGTTCATGGCGGTATTGAAATACGATGACGAATAATCTGTCGCTTTATTACCACGTTCCGTTTTGTGTGAAAAAGTGCGATTATTGCGCGTTTTATTCGCTCCCAAATCAAGATGATTCGGTTAAAGAAGAATATTTCAACGCCTTGTACCGTCAGACCGAGTTTTTAAAAACCGACAGAACAATCACTTCGGTTTATTTCGGAGGCGGCACTCCGCCGTTGTTAAAGGTTGATAGATTATGTAAACTAATCGACCTGATTAAAAGCCGTTTCACTATGTCCGAGAATTGCGAAATCACGGTTGAAGTGAATCCCAAAACGGTTGATAGGAACGACCTGTTGATGCTCAAAAATGCAGGTGCGAACCGAATTTCTGTTGGTGTGCAGTCGTCAGATGACAGAATTCTTGCGTCAATCGGGCGGATTCATAACTTTGGCGACGCGGTCAAATGTATAAAAGACGCCCGTTCGGTCGGCTTCGACAACATCAGCGCGGATTTGATTTTCGCACTTCCCGACCAAACGGTTGACGGGTTTGCTAAGAGTGTTTACGATATTATGTCAACCAACGTTGACCATATTTCTGCTTATTCCTTGCAGATTGAGGAGGGCACGCCGATTTATGAAAGGCGCGAATCGCTTAACTTTCCTGACGAGGAAAGCGAGGAGAGTCAATACGGTGCGCTTTGCGAAATTTTGACGAAGAATGGGTTCAGTCATTACGAGATTTCGTCGTTTGCGCGTGACGGTTTCGAGTCGAAGCACAATCTCAATTACTGGGCGCGTGGCGAGTATTTCGGATTTGGCGCGGGCGCGCACTCGTTTTATATGGGTAAACGGTTTTCCACGCCTTGCGACGTGATGAGGTACATTCAGTTATCGGGCACTTCCCTTTTTGCGCCGACCGATTTTGATTCCGCGTTGCCGATAACCGAAACCGAAGCCGAAGAAGAACGCATTATGCTCGGTTTGCGCACGAATCGGGGCGTTTTACTTCCCGTACATGCGCACGAAAACGCGCGTCGGATTGCCGATTTGGGTTACGGAATATTTAAAGACGGCGTTCTTGCGCTTAACAGCAAGGGATTCCGCGTTTCGAATCAGGTTATTTCGATGGTTTTGGTTTGAAATTTAATATCATCAGAGGACTTTTTAAGTCCTCTTTTTTTGTTGTTTTTTTGGTACGCGATTGGTTTTTGGGTACGTGATTGGTTTTTGCGAGAGAAAAGCTTTTAAAAAAGTCTTTCTCTCGCGCTATCTTTTCAAAACTTTTCATTATTAAATTTATTAAAAATCTCGTTTGCGAAGCAAACATATCGAAACCGAGCGAAAGCGAGGTTATATCGAATTTGCGAAAGCAAATATATCGAGTTCACGAAGTGAACATATCGACGTTCGCGATAGGGAACCCAAACGGACAGTCGAGGACGCCTGTCCCTACATTAAAAATATAACATTCACCGAAAAAACGGAGTTTTTGAGGAACTTGAAGTGTTGGGGGATTATTAAGGGGCTTTTTACAAAAAGCCCCTTAATGACAATATAAAATGCGACAAAAGTGAGAAAAAAGTGCGACAAAAGTGAGAAAAAGTTGGGATGAAATCGTTTGATTTTTGCGATACACTTATTGCGTCGGGTGTGGCGAGTGGGCAGTTTCAGACGGTGCAAGGCAACATAAGGCGGTGAACACGAAAACACAAAAATTAAGGAGAAACAAGAAAAAGCATGGAAAGAAAGAAGACGTTTTTTTCGTCAAAGCGGGTTTTGAAAAAGGCAATAGACGAGTATTTTAACGTATACCTCGCCGAAACAAACGAAATCGCCGATATCGAATCGCTTGCGGATTTTTTGGGCGTGACGCGTGACGAAATAATGTCGATGATGAACGACAAGCGGTTTGGCTCGGTTTTAAAGATTGCGCGAAACCGAATCGCCAAAATCAAAAAACAGTTGGCGTTCGGTGGCAAGATTCCTGCCGCAGTATTGGCGTTCGACCTCAAAAACAATCACGGTTACCGCGACAAACCCGAGGACAACGACGCGTCTTCGTCGCAGGAAACCGTCATATTCAAAGGAAAGACAGTTGACTGGGCGAAGTAACATTTCCCAAAAAATTCGTTGTTTTAGTCGTTTTTCCGAGAGAAAAACTTTTGAAAAAGTTATTTCTCTCGCGCTCTCTTTTCAAAACTTTTTATTATTTATATTTAAAGTTTTTGGGGATTATTAAGGGGGTTTTTACAAAAAGCCCCTTAATGACAATAAAAAATGAGAAAAAAACACAACAACCAAAAAGAAAGACGTAACACATGAACGAAATTATTATCGAGCCGAACGAAAAGCAGATTGACTTTTTCGAATCGACGGCAAAATACACCGCCTACGGAGGAGCACGTGGCGGCGGAAAAAGTTGGGCGATGAGAATGAAGTTGATACTTCTTGCGTTGAATTACGGCGGAATCCAGATACTTTTATTAAGGCGCACACTCGCCGAACTGCGCGAGAACCATCTATTGCCGATGATGTCGATTTTAAAAGGGGTTGCAAAGTATTCGTCGGTCGAAAAGGAGTTCCGATTCACCAACGGTTCGAGGATAAAATTGGGCTATTGCGACAGCGAAAACGACGTGCTTCAGTTTCAGGGGCAGGCATACGAGGTTATCGGATTGGAGGATGCAACGCATTTTACCGAGTTTCAGTTTCTTGCGCTTACCGAAAGCAACCGATTAAGCGGAAATATGACCGAGCCGTTTACGCCGAGAAT
>JAGBUH010000242.1 GCA_017630915.1 Clostridia bacterium | reverse complement strand
TTCTTCGAAGAAAACCCCGATGTAGCAAGAATAATTATCGAAAAATCGGTTCTCGCCGCAAGAGCGAGAGAAGCCGCAAAGAAGGCAAGAGAATTAACAAGACGTAAGGGCTTGTTGGAGTCGAGCTCGTTGCCGAGTAAATTGGCTGACTGTAACGAAAGACGTATGGAATATACCGAACTCTACCTCGTGGAAGGTGACTCGGCAGGCGGTACGGCAAAAGACGGTCGCGATTCTCGTTTCCAAGCGATTTTGCCGCTTAGAGGTAAAATTCTCAACGTCGAAAAGAACAGAATCGACAGAGTTTACTCGTCGGTACAGATTATTCCGATTATCCTTGCGCTCGGTACGGGTATCGGAAGCGAGTTTGATATAACCAAATTGCGCTACGGCAAGATAATTCTTATGGCCGATGCCGACGTTGACGGTGCGCATATTAAGACCTTGCTTTTGACGTTCTTCTTCCGCCACATGCGTCCGCTTATCGAAGCGGGACACGTTTATGCCGCAACGCCTCCTCTTTATAAGGTGTTCAGAGGCAAACAGCAAAGATATGCATTCTCCGACGAAGAAAGAGATATGTATATCGAAGAATTGGGCGGTAACGCAACGGCAGAAAGATATAAAGGTCTTGGTGAAATGGACGCGGAACAACTTTGGGAAACCACAATGGACCCCGAAAGACGCGTTTTGAAGCGTATCACTATTGAAGACGCTTTCGAAGCAGACGCATTGTTCTCTGTGCTTATGGGCGACAAGGTCGAGCCGAGAAGAGAATTTATCGAAGCAAACGCGAAGTATGTTTCGAACTTGGATATATAAACCGAAAAATCGTTTGATTTACGGTCTTATAGGAGTGTAAAATGGCACACGAATACGATTACAGTAATCATGAAGAACAAGTAATTCATAATACGGGTATCGAAAACGAAATAAAGAGTTGTTATATCGACTATGCGATGAGCGTTATCGTCGGACGTGCTTTGCCCGACGTTCGCGACGGTATGAAGCCGGTTCACCGCCGTATCCTTTACGCGATGTATGAGGATAGATTGACTTACGACAAACCTTTCCGTAAGTCTGCGACGACGGTCGGTAACGTGCTCGGTCGCTACCATCCTCACGGCGACGCGTCGGTTTATGATGCGATGGTTCGTCTTGCGCAACCCTTTTCTTTGAGATATATGCTCGTCGAAGGACACGGTAACTTCGGTAACATCGACGGTGACCCCCCTGCTGCATACCGTTATACCGAGGCAAGAATGTCCAAGATTGCCGACGAAATGATGGAAGATATCGAAAAAGACGTTGTCGATTTTATGCCCAACTTCGATAACTCGCGCAAAGAGCCGGTTGTGCTTCCGTCGAGATTCCCCAACTTGCGTGTTAACGGTAGCGTGGGTATCGCGGTCGGTATGGCTACGAATATCCCGACACACAATTTGAGAGAAGTTATCGAAGCAACCGAATATTTGATAGATAACCCCGACTGTGCAATCATCGATTTGATGAAGTATATCAAAGGCCCCGATTTCCCGACTTACGGTACGATTTACGGCACTTCGGGTATTTACGAAGCGTATATGACGGGCAGAGGCAAGGTCCGTGTCCGTGCGAAAGCGCATTTCGAGGAAAAGAACGGCAGGACAAGCATTATTATCACCGAGTTGCCTTATCAGGTAAACCGTTCGATGCTCCTTGAAAATATGGTTGACCTCGTAAAGACCAAGCGCGTTGAGGGTATTTCGGATATCCGTAACGAATCGGGCAGAGGCGGTATGCGTATCGTTGTTGAAGTCAAGAAAGACGCGAACGCACAAATCGTACTTAACCTTCTTTATAAATACACCCAACTTCAAGATACCTGCGCGGTTAATATGGTCGCGCTCGTAAACGGTGTTCCGAAGTTGTTGAACCTCAAAGAAGTGCTTAATCACTATCTTGTACACCGCAAGGAAGTTGTTACAAGACGCGTTAAGTTCGACCTTGCGAAAGCCGAACACGAAGCGCATATCTATGAGGGTTATAAGATTGCGATCGACAATATCGACGAGGTAATCTCGATTATTCGCGCAAGTGCAAGTATCGCAGACGCGAAGGTTCGATTGATGGAACGTTTCGGTCTTTCGGAGGCACAGGCACAAGCGATTGTCGATATGACACTCGGTAAGTTGTCGGGTATGGAACGCCAAAAGATCGAAGACAGATTGGCAGCCCTTTACGCTCTTATCAAAGAACTAAAAGAAATCCTTGCAGATGAAGGCAAGTTGATTGCGATTATCAAGGAAGACCTTGAATATATCAAGAACAAATACGGCGACGACAGAAGAACCGACATCGTCGAAGCCGAAAACGATATTCTTATCGAAGACCTTATCGAACGCGAAACCTGTGTTATCACAGCAACGAGAGCAGGTTACGTGAAACGTCTGCCGAGTGATACCTATCAAGCGCAACGCCGCGGCGGTAAGGGTATCACCGCGATGGGAACGAGAGAAGAAGACTATGTCGAAGACGTTATCATCTCACATAGCCACGATTATCTCCTTATGTTCTCTAATACCGGCAGGGTTTATATCAAGAAGTGCTATGAAATCCCCGAAAGCACACGTACCGCAAAGGGTACCAACCTTGTAAACTTGCTGTCACTCGATAACGAAGAAAAGATAACCGCTATCTTGCCCGTTACCGAGTTTAGTGAGGACCAAAACCTTGTTCTTATTACACGCTTGGGTGTAATTAAGAGAATTAACCTTATGGCTTATAAGACCAAGAGAACCAACGGTCTTTATGCGATAAATCTCGACGAAGGCGACCAACTTTTGTACGTTCTTCGCTCGTCGGGTAACGATGATATCATCGTTGCAACCAACAGAGGTATTTCAATCCGTTTCAGCGAAGACGATGTTCGTGAAATGGGACGTCACGCGCGCGGTGTCCGTGCGGTTATGCTTGACGAGGGCGACTTTGTTGTCGGCGCAGGTATTATTCCCGACGGAAACGACGATAATGACCTTTATATCCTTACCGTCACGTCGAACGGTTACGGTAAACGAAGCGTCACGGGTGAATATAAGTGTCAGCGCCGCGGCGGTCGCGGACTTATCTGTCACGGTGTCAGCGCGAAAACCGGCGAATTGGCTGGTTTGCGCTTGGTACGCGAAAGCGAAGAGGTTATGCTCATCACCGACGGCGGTATAATTATCCGTACACGTATTTCGGAAATCCCCGTTTACGGCAGAAGTGCATCGGGCGTAATCGTAATGCGTCTTGAAGAAGGCGCGTCGGTCGCAAGATTCGCAATCGTTGACCCTGCAACCGAAGGCGAGGATAAGGAAACCGAAACCGAAACGGTTGAAGAACCCGCTAATGATACAGCAAACGAAAATAACGAAGCAAAAGTTGAAGATACTTCGGTATCGGAGGAACAGTAATGGCGTTAAAAACATTTATTCTTGAAAACAGCTCTACAAAAAAACAGCGCCAATCGGATATACAAAAATCGGTTCGCGAATATCTGAAAAACC
>JAGBUH010000025.1 GCA_017630915.1 Clostridia bacterium | reverse complement strand
ACTTGGTTGCGTTTGGGATCGGACTTATTGGCAGTTGACAAAAAGTCAACTCCCTTTTCGATCAAACTCCTGTACACCGCCTCATCATAAGAGAAAGCACGGAATTCTCTGATACCGCCACTAAAATACACGTTCCAATCGGGGTGCAACCATTGTTTTAACTGTACGTATTTAATATATCTTGCATTAACCGGCGAATCAAGTTTAATATTGTCGGTTTGGGCAACTCTTTCAACGCCGTCGTCAACTTCGTAAACGGTAGTGAAATCGGTGCCGTTTTCAGAAACCTGAATTTCGTATGCAGGTACTCTTTCGTGGAAAGCTATCTCAAATCTTGAAACAGAAGTTACTTCACCCAAGTCGAGCAATAGCCATTGAGTCGGTTCAGTTCTTGAGAAAGAAACGCGTGTATTTTCGTTATCATCGATTGCATAGTCGGGAGAGAATGTGCCGTCGTTAATCTCCAATCCCGAAACCGATGCTTCTGAGCCGATTGCTATATTGCGGTTAGCAAGGAGTTTATATTGGTCAATACTTGTGGGAAGCACCTTGATATTGTCGATATAGCCCTTTATACCCTTACCGATTTGTGAAAGAGGTGCGGTGAGGGTGGTGAGTTTTGTACCCTTTAAGTTGAGTGCGTTCTTGGAAGCATAACAAATCTTTCCGTTAACAATAAGAACAGTATCTTTGAGGTCGCTACTCAAACAGATGCGCGTCTTTTCGCCAATCGGGAGTTGGTAATCATACGTAAAGGTGTAAACCTCGGTTTTGAAACCGAAATTGCCCTTACCGTCAGCATTCGCAAAAATTTCAACGTTAGATCCGGCAACGTCACCCGCAAATATAGGCGCAGTTGTTGCTTCTTCAAGATAGATATCGAATTCGAGCGTATTCGGGAAACCGACTGCATCGGGAGTGAGCGACAAATAGGAGTTGCCGTCGAGAACAAACGCGCCGTTTTCTACCTTACCGCCGTTGAGGTTGACGTATTCGGGAAGTTCGTCTTCGAAGTCAACAGACAAGCCTTCTTCGGGAACAGAATGTCTACCGGGATCGGCGTCACCGGAACGAAGAGAGAGTTTTTCGTATCTATCCACAAAATCGTCCGCGCTCATTTTCTTGGTCTTTTCGCCAAGCCAAGTTTTTTCGGAGATAAGGCAAACCATACCTCTGACGCGGTCGAAGATATCGAATCTTGTTACGCCATGATAACTTGTATGCAAGTCGTTCCAAAGCGCGAAGCAAGCACCTAACAATCTTTCATCATCGGCATCCATTTTTTGTGTGCCGTTAAGATTGAAATAGTTCACCTGCCACATTGTGTACAATTTTTCCAAGTCAAAATAATCAGGGAAATTGTAGTTGGTGGTAGGAACAACATAGAGCACGTTATTAACCGTGTTTATGATGTCATAATCGCTTTCTAACGTTTCTTTAACGCCCGAAATGTTGATATCCCAGAAGTTAATCTGTGCATCCTCAGACACGGGCGTTGTGCCTTGGAAACCGTTGGGTCCGAGACCACCCCACAAACGAGGAGTATATCCCAACGAATTAACGTACTTGATGAGAGTGTCGGTGTATGATCTCATTTGTTCGGCATATTCTCTCGGATATTCGTCGGTACCGATATGTACAATCTTATTAACGAAAACAGGGTCGTCGCCCGTCATATATTCAGCGAGAAGATTTTTTACAAATTCGACAGTTTCGGGTTTGCTGATATCCAAACAACGCTTATTGTTAGGGAGAAAAGGAGGGGGATTTTCCGCATTTGCATAACAGCTTGAATGGAACGGAGTATCGATTTCGGTGATTACCATCACGCCGTATTCAAGCATTTTCTTTTGATATGCTCTGTACTCATCCTTGGTATAATAGCCGTCTTTTGATGCCAATCCCTTAACATCACTT
>JAGBUH010000241.1 GCA_017630915.1 Clostridia bacterium | reverse complement strand
TTCCGATATGTCAACACGGACGACTGTTTCAAGATTCGTGATAATCTTGAATCTGCTCTTGAAATCGCCGGTAATAGTGCGGCGACGGTTCGCATGTATGCGCTTGTAATGTTCCGCAAAGCGGTGTCTGGTAAAATCCGGACATCGTACCCCGCACACGTAAAGCGCGGTTCTTCTGTTTACGTTTGGCGCTCCGTCGGGGCGTGGGTGCCGTACAAGAAGTATGGTGAATACGTGCAAGGCGTCGAATGTGTCTGCATTAAGAAACGCACGTCAGCGGGTTACATTGGTATGAATGGCGAGCGCGTAACGCATGCAAGTGTAATCGGGTTTACCATTGATTGAACGGAGGTGCTTGAAATGACTAGTGCAGAAATCACGGTTTTGCTTTTGCTTGACCTCCGCGCGCAGATTCAACGCTCTATGTACGTGGAAACGCAAGCGGTTATTATGTGCGCATACGCACTTGAATACATGAACCCGCTTGCGTTGGGCGTCACGGCGCTGACAACTGAATACAGAGCATTGACGGGAGGTGTTTGAATGCCGAATGAATTGAAGTTAATCCCGTCGTATTGGGCTAGCGTTTCGGGCGGAAAAGATAGTCTATTCATGTTGAATATGCTATTGAATAACCCCGAACGTTACCCGTTAGACGGTGTTGTCCATTTTGAATTGGAAATTGATTACCCGTTTATCAAAAACGTAGTTGATTTTATGGCGGTGAAATGTGCGGAGCGAGGCGTCAAGTTTGTGCGTATAAAGCCGCGCAAAACATGGGAGGAACTTTATAATAGGTATGGTTTCCCCACGCGGCGCGCACGTTGGTGTAATTCCAAATACAAATTGGATGCCGCCGCACAACATGAAGCATATATGAAATCAATCGGGTATGAGGTACATTCATACATTGGATTTTGTGCAGACGAACTAAACCGAATCGACCGGCGCAAAAGTGACAAAGAACATTATCCGCTTTATGATTTCGGAATCCTAGAGGGCGACATTTTGAAATGGGCGCGAAATGTTCCTGAATTCAACAACTTTTACAAATCACACAGTCGATGCGGTTGTATGTATTGCCCTATGCTGTCAATGATGGACGCGGCGTATTTATACAAGTATTATCCCGACAATTTCAATTATATGTTGTCGAAAATGCGTCAAACTGAAATTGTTCGGGAAATGGAGTTGGGACGCCCGTTTTCTTGTTACTCTAGCAACCCGAAATATAACGCTAATTACCTTGAACATATCGTCAAAACGAAATGGATATATAAGCTAAACGCCATTGAAGAAATGGAGGTGTGAACCATGAAAACGCATATCCGTTCCCCGACTGATTGTCCGTTACCCCGAATAATAAGAGCATTTGCCAAAATTACACACACAGTAGATATCAGTGAACCGCGAACGGGGCGGCGCGTATTCCGCCCCACAATTTGAAAAGTGAGGTATAAAACTATGTTTGATCTTTCCACAACCAACAACACGACCGCCGCGGCAGTTGCCGCCGCTCCCGCCGAAACTGCACTTGTTCCCGTTGACGTTGACGGGCGCGAGATGATTGCGGACCTGACGACTGCAACCACGTCCTATTGTTCTATCCTCCCCGAAACCGTCAACGACAAGATTCGCATTTATAATGCAATGGCGAACGCTGACGAAAAGCTCCGCGACCACGTCGGCGAGACTCTCAACGTCCGGCATGTGTATGTGGAGGCAATTCAGTGCCGCGACGACAAGACCGGAGAAGTCGCAACCTGTCCGCGTGTTATCCTCATTACACGTGAGGGCGTCACCTATCAAGCAGTTTCAACCGGCGTTTTCTCCTCTCTGCGTCAGATTTTCGGCATTTTCGGAGAACCGTCTACGTGGGGATTCTCGCTCACGCTGAAAGTGCGCGAAACCACGACCCGCCGCGGATATCGCGTTGTAACTCTTGAGGCGGTAGGCGTCGTCAATGACGATGAAGCGCCCGCCGCGCCTACACAGTCGAAAAAGTGAGCATTGCGCCCCGCTCCCCAATAGGGGCGGGGCGATTGTTCCACGTGGAACAATTCGGGAGGTGATTAGAATTGACCTATACAGAGTTAGCCGAACGGTGCCGGACGTGGCGGCAAACCCGCGGTATAACATTAGAGACTATAGCACATTGCGCGGGCGTTACCCGTCAAGCGGTACATGCTTTTGAAACCGGAACCGCTAATAGCTTGAAAATTTATTGTGCATACCGTTCATTCGGGTTTGAGGGCGGTTTGTCTGAATCTGAATCTTTTTTGATTGATCTTTACGGAGGCGGTAAAAATGGCAAAAAAGAGAGAAACAAATAAACAGCGCCGCGAACGTCGGGAGCGGGAGCGCATCGAAAAAGCGGCGGAGCGTAAAGCCCGTTCAGAATCTTTTCAGGAATGGAGAACCCGAACCCGTGACATTGCGCGCTTTATCAATAAACCATACGAACAGACCAACGCGCTAAACGAAACCGCCTTGCAAATAGAGGTAACCGCATTGCATGGTATGGCGTATGAACGCTATAGCGCATTACTTGCGCAAGGAACCCCGAACGCCGCAACGGTAAAATATGAGACTGAATTCGGAGGGCTAAACCCCGCTGAAAACAATCTGAATGCTAATCGTGCGATAGCGGCTAAACTCAGATCATGGTTAAAGCGCAAAGATGCGATTTTAACCCGCGCAAAACGTCAGCAGGAAAAAACTTTGAAATGGGCTAGAAAGCAAGGTTATACCGGTGACGCGGAGGGTTTGAAAGAACTATTTGAATATATGGCGAATTATGAAGATTTACACGGAGGGCAATACAATTACAAATTGTTCCCCACGGTATACTCCGCTATAGTAGATTCAGGCGGTTCTATGCAGGACGTTTTCAAAGAGTATGAAAAAAGGGAGCGCGAACAATATGAACGGGATATGTCAAAAACTGAGTTCGGCGGCGCCCCTTTGGAAGTTCGGGGAGGTGTACGCGCCCCGAACCCTAGCGAGCTACTTGCATCTTTTAAACAATCGCTTTCTACTCCCCGAACCGGACGACAAAAGGAAAATACCAAAAGCAAGCGACGCAAACGGAAATAAATTTGAGGTCCTAGAAATCACGGCGGCATTCGATATCGAAACAACCAGTTATACACGGTATGACGGGAAAAAATGTGCTACAATGTATGTTTGGCAGTTGGGTATAAATGGCGTGGTGATCATGGGGCGAACGTGGATTGAATTTCAAGAGGTATTGCACGCGATTTCCGAATTTTTCGGGTTGAATGAGAAACGGAAAATGTTCATATATGTGCATAATCTCCCTTATGAATTTCAGTTCAT
>JAGBUH010000024.1 GCA_017630915.1 Clostridia bacterium | reverse complement strand
GACCTTATTTATCACCTCTGCAAGGAGCACGAAAAGGCTGGTTTTGTTGTGGGTGTGAGAGTTGGTAGATTGATTTTGAAAGAAATTGAATAAACAAAATCCCTCGGCAGAGCAATCTGTCGAGGGATTTTATGGTCATTGTACTAACGTTTTCTAAACCAATTTTCTTTTGGAACTTGCTCCGCGCTTGTGAATGAAACTATATCTTTGTAGGAAATAATCCGCATATCTTTTATCAGTCTACTGCACATAGGCATAACTATTTCCCCTTCTTCTTCGTATCGACACAAATAACGAGGATTATATCTTTCATTTGGAATATATCGGTCGAAATTCCTAAGTATAAAACATAATAATTTGAATGTATCTATCGCAAAAGCAGCTTCGTCAGCATTTGCGATAATCAAAAGTTTTTCTCCATGTATCGGCAGATGCTCTAAACCATCCGCTCTTGACCAAGATTGATAATAGTCATGCACATCTACATTCCCTAATCTCTTTTTCGAGGATAAGTTATGAACCCTATATATTTCGCCAATGTACTGACAATTCAAGAACTGTTGATCCAAAGCTGTTTGGTCTTGCTTGTACCGAATCGCTTGGAGCATTTGTTTTATGGGAAACCATAGTTCATCAGTGTATCGTTTGAAAACTGATTTATTATATTTTTCACCAAACGAAATTGTAGCGAGCCAATCATATATCAAAGAGTATTTTTTAGCAAGTTCATTGTAATCCACACACATCACCTACCTTGTTTACATATAGATTTTATCATAATATGCACCTATTCTCAATAAGAAATTTCTTCTGCATTTATTATCCCCACCAAAGCACACGACACGGAGTGTTGGAGGGGATTTACGGGGGTGAATTTTGTACTGACGGAGGGTGAAATTCGAGGGTGAAAACGGGGCGATTCTTGGGGGAATTCTAATAGTTGCTTTTGGAACTGTATTAGAATTGGCGATAAAGCCGAGAGCCGTTGGGACACAAGAAGTGTAAGGTTTTCGGGGTGTTAAAAAAGCAAAAAAGTCTGCAACTGCAGGGGTTTACAGACTTATACTAAAATCAACTATCTTCCATTAATTTCCGCTATAATCCACGGTTATTTCTCGGCTCGAAATCAGTTTGTGGGAAACCACACGAGGGTTCGAATCCCTCCCTCTGCGCCAGAAAAAGACCGTAACTTTGATACCAAAGTCACGGTCTTTTTCAACGAAATAAATCCCTTACGGGATTTGTGAAATGCGCTTCGCATGCGAAATATTGCTTCGCAATGTGAAATGCGCTGCGGCGCATAAGGGATTTATTTCATTTCACTTGATGCGAAAGCATCAAATTTCACAATTTACGAAGTAAATTATTTCACATTTGCCGTAAGGCAAATATTTCACTGAGTTCAAATCGTCAAAAGATTGATAATCGTTAAAATAAAGGCATAATCGTTGATTTATAGGGGTAATCGTTAAATTACAGCTAGTAATCGTTGAAAGATAACGAAACTTATGATATTATGCAGTCAAGGTGGTGTTTGTATGAATTTAGTTCAAGAGTATCTTTCGTTAGCTACTGAAGTTGTTTCGTTTGAAGCATATGAAAACAAGAAAGCAGTCAATGCATACAATCGCCAAGCAACACGGATGCGCAAAATTGCAATCGAAATAGAACAAAACTTTCCAGATCTAAAAGACGAGTTTTGCAAGTTGCTTTGTCACGAAAATCGGAAGATTTGTCTCTGGGTTGCACACCACATTTTGGAGGTTATGAACTATGACCAAATCTCAAGGAAAACAGCATTGCATGAAATTCGTTATCATGCAATGACAGATAAAAGCGTGAACAGATTAGGAAACAAAATGTGGTTAGAAGATTGGTACAAAAAGCATCCAATGGACAGGTCACTTTAATTGCACCCCCTGACTTAAAAAATGCCCCCCTAAAATGACTTTGCACCCCCTTGGCTCAAAAGAGGGTGCATTTGTATTAAAATTAGGGTTAGTCTTCATAAACAACCGTAATTTTAGGATTGCGGTTGTTTTATTTTTGTGGTATAATTATTTTAGCAGAATTCTTTGGAGGAACAGAATGGGATTTCTTGATTCATATAAACATCTTGAAAAACTGTGCGGTGAAGTGCTCAATGATGACAGGCGCATATCTGCTTATATCGATGAAATGCTAAACACGCCAAACGGCTCTTTTTATGTCAAGTCTTGGAATGAAGATTTGAACAATCTCAAGCATTATCGTTGGGTAAGAAACAAAATCGCTCACGATCCCGAATGCACCGAGCAGAATATGTGTGACCCCGAAGACGAGTTATGGCTTGATGAGTTTTACTCTCGTATTATGAATCAAACCGACCCGTTATCATTGTATCGCCAAGCAACCCTTGCTCGCACCCATGACAAATTCGCATCAAAATCAGTTCAAATCACTAATACACGTACTCAATCGAGTCGCCACGAAAAAACTGCGCACAAAAATGTCGGGTGTGCAACTTATGCAATTATTTCGCTGTTGATTATTGCAGGAATTGTTTTGTTGACACGATTTATATGAGTGTCACTCCTTGAATTTTACCTGCAAAAATTAGCAACGAGGAGATTATAACCTCACAAGCATTTTCTTGAACAACCGAATGCAATAAAAAAAGCGGACAATTTTTTGTCCGCTTTTTCTTACTTTGATTCGACTAAATTTCTTGTCCATTGGCTCTTTTTTAGCATATACAAACTAAAAAATGCTTTTAGACTTTCCGCGCCCTGACCGATGATGAAAAGTGTGGCAATATTGATTGCAGTAAATCTCGAAAACAGAAAAACCGCAGGGAGCATAACGGCACACATAAAACCGCTGTCCATAATAAACGTAATCCAAACGTTTCCGCCCGAACGTATCGAGAAATACGAGCTATTGTTAAACGCATAGAGCGGCATAAAAATGCCTGATACTATCATCATATACGAGGCAAGTTCTTTAACCTCAACTTCTGTATTATATGCGTTGGGGAAAATCCCCGAACAGAGTGTCAGCAATACGCCGAGTGTCATACCGCAGCAGAACGAGCAGACAAGCACCTTGCGGTTGGTGTCGCGCGCCTCGACGAAACGTCCCTGCCCCAAAAGTCCGCCGACCATAATCGAAATAACCGTGCCGAACGACATATAAATAACGGAAAACAGGTTGAAAATGGTCGAGCAGATATTCTGCGCCGCAACAACCTCTATTCCTCTTGTGGCGTAACATTGGTTTCGCAAAGTCAACGAAAGCGACCACAAAAACTCGTTAGCCATTAGCGGAAGCGACTTGATTGTCATTATTTTGACAAGACCCAACGGAATCGAAAACGATTTAAAAACACCTTTGAAGCAAGGGCATTTATCGGTATTACGATGACTCCATATAACCAAAACAAGCAACTCGGCGAATCTCGAAATTACCGTCGCAAGAGCGGCACCCTTTACACCCATAGCGGGCAAGCCGAGTTTGCCGAAAATCAATATGTAATTCAAAACAAAGTTCGTGCTAACGGCGATGATACTCGACACCATCGGAACAACGGTGTGTTCGGTCTCACGCAAGGTAGAGGCATACGCCTGCGACAGCGCGTAAGGCATAAGACCAATCAACATGATTTTCAGGTATTCCATACCCTCCGAAAGTGTTAATGCCAAATCGCCCGTTGTATCGTTTTCAAAAAGGAAGGTAGAAATAAGTGCATCATCAAATAACACGAACACCGCGATTGACGCGATGGACAATATCGTATTTACGCACAATTTAAAACGAAACGAGTGTCTGACGCCGTTCGAATCGTTCTTTCCGTGGTATTGTACCGAAAATATACTCGCGCCCGAAATGGCACCGAATATCAAAAGATTGAATATAAAAATAAACTGATTTACGATAGAAACGCCCGACATTTGCTCGGTACCGAGACGTCCTACCATTATATTGTCAAGAAGGGTTACGAAATTAGTGATACCGTTTTGTACTATAACCGGCACGGCTATCGAAATAATACGGGCGTAAAAATATTTATCGCCGAAATATTTTTCTTTGAAACTCATCTAACCTCTCCTTTCTTGATTATCCCGTTCATTATAAAACATCATTTCTCTTAATGCAAGAACATTTTTAAAACTAACGCTTTATTCTTGAAAAGTATTGAACGTTGATATATAATCATCTTATCATAATCAAAGGTGATAAAGTTATGTCTGACAACAAACATTTGGGTTACAAAGAAAAAACAAGCATTATTTTTACGGGCGATATTGGATTTGACAAGTATATGGCCGGGAAATGGAAAGATGAAAATTTGCTTTCAAAGCCATTGCTTGATTTTTTGCATAGCGGAGATCACGTTTGTATAAACATAGAGGGTGCGCTTATTGATGCTGTCGACGACGGCAAAAGAGGTGTGTTTTTTCACTGTATGAATCCAAATGCCGTTTGTGTTTTTAACAAAATGGGCGCGAATATTTGGAGCATAGGTAACAATCACACGATGGACGCAGGAAAAGACGGTATCATCAGCACCAAGGAAATAGCAAGTAAAAACGATGCTGTAACCTTTGGCGCAGGACTTAACGAGACAGAGGCGTCGGAACCGATTTATATTGATGAAGCAGGCGGAATCGGCATTTTCGGCGTGAGCTATATGTCGGAGTGTATCCCTGCAACGAAAACACAAGCAGGTGTTTTTCGTTGGGACGATACGGAATATATCAAGTCGCGCATAGACGAAATAAAATCGCAATGCCGATGGTGTGTAATAGTTGCTCACGGGGGCGAGGAATTTGCACCTATGCCCAATCCATACACGCGCGACAGATACTTAAAATATCTCGAAATGGGCGCAGACGTTATTGTGGCACATCACACTCACGTGCCCGAAAACTACGAAATAACAAAAGATGGCAAGCCGATTTTTTACTCTCTCGGTAATTTTATATTTGACACCGATTATCAAAGAGTGCATCAGTATACCGACACGGGAATCGTTTTGAAGCTTACTTTTACAAGCGATTCTTTGGAATTTGATGCCGTAGGAACTAAAATCGACAGAAAAACAGAAACGATAGACCTATCTGAACTGCCGGATATTTTCACCAACATTGACAGCGCGGAATACAAATTACTTTCTCCGCTGTCGGCAAAGGCTTTTATTCTTTCGGATATGAGAAAAATGAAGTTTTTGGAACCCGAACGTTTTTTGAATGCCGACCAAAGCGTTTGGAATCGATATTTTTTCAGTACCGAGCCCGACGGATATTTCAAAGGCGCTCACATGGACCTCGGTTTGATTGTTCCATTGGCGGAAGAAGAAGAAAAAAAAGAGTGGCAAAAAAGCAAATTAGACAAGGTTAAGAATTACATTTTGAAACAAATAGAGGGGTAGAATCCCTCCCGACTACCCTCTCGGTAGTCTTTTTCTTAAACATTCCTGGTTTTTATTTTTATTCCACGCATTGCCATTTTTAAAAAATATGTTACAATGATTTTAAGTAATGCAAATCAAAGTGGAGGCTTTATGAGAGCGATTAGCGAAAATTTTATAAAAGATTTAAAAGGCGGCTTATTGGCGTACTTTTTAAAGCAGGTCAAAAGCAATCGCACCGAATTATGCTTGGAAATCCGCGACAGATATATAAACATCTATTACAAGGGCGGAAATCTTTTAAGAATCAAAGAAAAACGCAATGGGTATGAATTCCATTTTGACGCACGTTACTGTCTTAATAAAGGCGAAGATTCCAATTATAAAAAATTATCATCGTTGGATTCTCACTCGGTGCAGGACTATATAGACAATTTCGAGTTGATGAAAAGCGAAATGGACAGTTGGTTTGATAGATTCAATAAACAAGAACGGATTTATCAACATCAACTACTCGCAAATAACCGTAACGTCATCGACATAGAATATGCACCACCGAAATCCAAAAAGACGGGAAACAAATTAAACATTCGTTTGGATATGCTTATGGTAAACGGCGATAAACTGATTATCGTCGAAAACAAATACGGCGTTGGCGCGATAAGCGGAAACGCGGGTGTTAAGGAACATTATGAGGATATTTGCAATTTGCTTAATACCGATGATTTATATGACGAACTAATTAACTCGGTTGAATCAATAGCAAAAGCAAAAT